>JALRDR010000527.1 GCA_023262145.1 Planctomycetaceae bacterium
GCAGGAATCGCTCGAACGCAGTGCAGCAGCGGTGGATCAGCCAATCTCCGGTTTGCTCACGGACCTGCAGCAGCGAGGACTGCTGGAGGAGACCCTCGTACTGTGGGGGGGAGAGTTCGGCCGCACGCCATATGCTCAGGGTGATGGCCGTGACCACAACAACAAGGGCTTCACAATGTGGATGGCCGGGGCTGGAGTGAAGGGCGGGCATGTGCATGGGGCGACCGATGAGTACGGCTATGAAGCTGTCTCAGGACGAGTGCATATTCATGACTGGCACGCCACGATTCTGCATTTGCTCGGACTCGATCATGAGCGTCTGACCTATCGCTATTCCGGCCGCGACATGCGGCTGACCGACGTGCACGGCCGTGTGGTTAAGGAAATCCTCCGTGGGTAAGCAAACCGCTGTGAACAACGGTCCCACGGTTCGGCACCGATAATCCGGGGCGACGGTGGTGTTCGTGTCACGCAATCCTCGTGAGGTACCTCTGCGGGCGTTCGGCGGCCCGTGTGCGGCGGAGTCGCGACCGTTGGCCCGTTTTGCGATTGTCGGCCTGGTCTTCGCAATGAACGAACCGTTTCCTGCCAGAGATCACCGGCTTCTGCAACGAGGAAGTGTGACAGCCGCTGCCGGCACACTGATTACTGTGTTGGCAGGGGATCGCGGTGACGAAGAACACCAACGCTGCCTGTTTCGCATCAATGCTGGAATCGAACCAGGCCCGCCGCCCTTCGATGGCTGGCAGATGAGCGAAGCGATGGGACCCTTATCGTACTTCGGCGTCGCTTCGCAGGAACCAGCCGCGAGTCGCCGTGTCGTTGCGAAAGAAGTCAAGCAGGACCAGACCCAGCTTGCGAACGCCGGACGAGGAATGGTGCGTTCCGTCACCGGCGTAGTCCTTTTGCTCCGGCAGGTATCCGTCCGCCCGTGTGGCATTGGCCGGGTGCCAGAAATAAGGTCCCCAGCTTAACCATGGGGCCTGCCGTGCGCCCGTTTCCGGATCGAAATTCAGGTCTGCGTCACCTGACAATTGCTGCTCAATCAGCCACTTCACACTGAATGCCGATTCATAGGCATACGGCTCCGGATTCAGTCGCGTCGTCGCAAAACCCGCATACGTGCGCCCGGACAAATACACCTGCTGCACGTTGGGAAATCGATCCGGAAACAACCGCACGATCGCTTTTAATTCCCGCTGCAGTGTCTGCGCATACTCTGGAAACCCCTGACTCGGCCCTGCGTCAGCCTGCTTGATCCAGATCACCTGCACCTGCTCTCGAGTTACTTTTGCCTGCTGCAGTCGTTCGTCAACAACACGCCAGAACTGAGTGCCTCGACCGCTGTCAAGAGGGTCCTGAATTGATGCCGCCGTCATACCGCCCTGAGCCCCGTTTACAAACTGCACGTGAGGGTTCACATCGTCGGCCTGCTGCAGAGCCTGCTCGAATCCTGCCGAGATCTGCGATGTATTGCTCATGCCCACCGAAAGCAGCACGATTTTGCCATTCGCGTCCGGCTGTCCCGCGGTATCCAGTGGCTGTATTCGCGCAGCAAGCCTGAGCCCGCTGGATTCGTGATCAGCCGGACGCTTATTTGTTCCTTCAGGGTACAGGCCTCCAGCAAACCCCTGATAGAGTTCTGCTCCAAGTTGTGGAAGCGGAACCAGTGCATCGGCCGCTGCCTGGTCCATGACCGGAGTGGTCGTGTTCCCCGGTGCGCGGATGGCATCCACTACTCGCCAGCCTTCCCGTTCCACCTTCTGCGGCACAATGCGAAACTGGATGCTGCTGCCAGTCTCAAGTTGGCTCAGTTCGGCTGGTCCTCCACTGCTGCTGCGTACGTCGGCGTTCTTCGTCAGTTCAAGTGCCAGCTGGTCGTCGCCGACAGTAACGATCACACGGCGTTTCTCCGCATCCACCGTCACCACGAGGCCGTTCAGAATCCGATTGCCCGCCTGCGATTGAGGCTCAGGCCGCGGTACCGGCTGTGGCTGATCCACCGGTAAAAGTCGCATCCCTATGAGTATCTGCTGGTCACCCATTCTGCGAGCAGCAAACATGATGCGGGCGTTCGTCCGGAATTCGTCCAGCTCAGCAGGGCGTCCGGTTCCATTCATTAATCGCGTCGTGTCGCGAATCAGAAAGGTCGACGTTTCCTCACCAACCTGAATAGTGACAGTGTCGACTTCCAGCGAGCGAATCACCCCGCTACGTGGTCCATCCTGCGCTTGCAGGAGAGATGAACTGGCGAGGAGCAGCAGCAATACCGAAATGGATCGACTCATCGACCGGGCCCTCTGTCTGGTTGCGGACATCAACACAAGGCAGTGCGCAGCCGTAATCATCGCCGCGACTCTTGCCCTGTCCGACACGCAGACAAACTCCGCAGGCAAAGAAAGGTGCCGCAGATTCCCGCCAGAACCGTGGCTGCAGTGCCGCATTCTACCGTCTTTATCTGCCAGCATTGCGGATCGAGTATTCGGAACACAATCGCTGCCCGCATGCTGGATGTCACCGCGCGGCGTCTCAGCGTTTCTTCAGCTCGGCCTGCTTCGTGACAGTCTTGAAATACCGGCTGTCACACTTCCGGCAGGTCACCCGTGCTGTCCGCAAACCGATCCGTCTGTACTCCCAGTCTTTGAAGCATCGTCACAAACAGATTCGACAGGGGAATATCTTCGTGGTCAACCTGCTTCTGCCAGGGCTCCTGACCGCCTCGCCACGCTCCTCCCTGCGGTTGCTCCGGGCCATAATTCAGATATTGCCCGTGCTGGAATCCCATCCGCCTGCCCCCGGTGAGGATCAGCGGATAATTGCGGGACAGATGGAAAGCACTGGACGCCGAACCGAAAAACAACAACGTGTTGTCCAGCATTGTCCCTTCACCGCCAGGCTCCGGTGTATCGCGCAGACGAGCTGCAAATCGCCCGTACTCCTCACTGATGAACTGACAATAGATGCCGAAGTTCTTCCAGCCACCCTCCTCGGTTGTGTTGTGTGACAGTTGATGGGTCAGGTTGAAACCAACAGCCCGTGCGAGGTAATCGCTGACACCGATTCCGTTCTCACGCCCAAGCTGGTAAGTCGCAACACGAGTTGAATCCGTACGAAACGCAAGATAAATCAATTAAAACATTGTCTGAAGGTAGGTCCGCGGTTCCTCCGGAGTAATCTCCAGTTGCAGATGATCCGCATCCACCACCGGTAACGGAATCTCCAGCCACCGCGAAGCCTTCGCGACTCGCTGTTCCGTTTCTCGCACCGACTGCAGGTATTCATCCAGCTGCTGCTGATCCGGAAGACGCGCGCTCCGCGCTCCTCTCCGATCTCGCGCGTCCGGTCGTAGGAGCCCGAATCGACCAGAATTGCCTCGAAATCCCGGTATTTCTGCCGATCCAGCGCATCGAAAAGAGCCGGA
>JALRDR010000534.1 GCA_023262145.1 Planctomycetaceae bacterium
GCCAGATCTGTTCGACCTGATATCAATCTGACATCCTGCTCACCTTGCTGCGAGACCACTTATGCCTCCGTTGCCATCACCACTGCGTTCGATTGCTGGCTCACTGATTTACCTCCTGTGTGCTCTCGCATCCCATGCGGCGATGGCTGATCGCCCCCCCAATATTGTTCTGATCATGGCCGATGATATGGGCTATGAATGTGTCGGAGCCAACGGCGGAGAGACTTATCAGACTCCGAATCTCGACCAACTTGCCGCTGGCGGACTGCGATTTGAGAATTGCTTCAGTCAGCCCATCTGTACCCCATCCCGAGTGAAGATCATGACGGGAATGACGAACAGCCGGAACTATCGCGAGTTCGGGCTGCTTCCCCCGGATTCCCGCACGATCGGGAATGTGCTGCATGATGCCGGTTACAGCACCTGTGTGGTAGGTAAATGGCAACTGCAGGGCGGCTTCGAGGGACCACGGAAGTTTGGTTTTGACGAGTATTGCCTGTGGCAGCTGACCAGACGCGCCAACCGCTACCCGAATCCGGGTCTGGAGATCAACGGTGAAGAGAAGAACTTCAGGCATGGGGAATACGGGCCGGACATCGTGAGCGATTATGGCTGTGATTTTATCCGACGCTCTGCTGCGGGCGATCAGCCGTTCTTCCTTTTACTACCCAATGATCCTGCCGCACTGGCCATTTGAACCGACCCCGGACTCAGCGGAATGGAATCCGCGAGTCCGAGTCGACGACGCCACAGAGAAGGGGGCCAACAAGACGAACGCCCGGTTCTTTCGAGACATGGTGCATTACGTGGATGGCATCGTCGGGAAGATCACGAAGCAACTCGACGATGTGGGAGTGCGGGAGAACACACTGATCCTGTTCACCGGCGATAACGGATCCTATGAGTCAATTGTCTCGCAGTTTCGCGGTGCCACTTGGCGTGGCGGGAAAAGCTACATGACTGACAACGGCACCCGCAATACGCTCATCGCCAACTGGCCGCAACACATCAAGGCTTCATCAACCAATCACGATATGGTGGATTTCTCTGATTTTCTGCCAACTCTCGCCGAAGCCGCACGCACACCAATCGCCGCTGATTCTGCCGTTACCGGTCGCAGCTTCTTTCCACAGCTGCCTGGAGAACCGGGACAACCACGCGAATGGGTGTACTGCTGGTACTTCCGCAGCGGCAAGCCTGCCGACGGTGGTAACAGACATTCTGCCGGAGAATTCGCCCGTGACCTGCATTACAAACTGTACCGCAGCGGGGAGTTCTATCATGTGGATACCGACCGAGATGAACAGACTCCGCTTGACCTGCAGTCGCTGACCGAAAAACAGCGAGCAATTCGAAACAAGCTGCAGCAGGTGATCGACGAACACACGCGGGAAGGCTTTTACGAAAGCAATGAATGACAGCTACTTCGTGCTACTTGCCGCTTCATCCCGCAGTCCATCCATCTTCGCAGCGTTGGCCCCCTGAGGCGCTTTTGGCCAGGGCGTTTCCCCCGGAGCCCACTCCTGCGGCTGCAATGCACGAATGCCATCCACATGACTGCGTAGCCAGAGCGGGATCTCCTGCTGCTCCGCAGCACCATAAACATATGGCAGTGGGGGATCCATCAGCAGTGGCTTGTCTCCAAGCGGCGGACGTTCGGCAGCCAGCTGCTGCAGCCGTTCGCGAAGCCGGGCCACCACATCAGGGTGTTTCTCTGCCACGTCGTGCTGCTCGCCAGGATCAGTCCGAATGTTGTAGAGTGCATCACCCATGAGTTTGAAATCACCTGCTCGGAGTGTCGGCAGTCGCACGCTTCCGGCAACATCAAAGACGATCTCCTGCCGTGGGCTGTCCTGACCTCCAAACCAGCACGTCGTCATGTCGATTCCGTCAATCGGCCGATCCTGCTCGTGTTTGCCGCCGGCAACAGTAATGAACGTCGGGAAAAAGTCGGCGATGAACGACATGCCCGACTTTGTCGTCCCGGGCATTGTCTGCCCGGGCCAGCGGATCACAGCGGGCTGCCGTACTCCCCCTTCAAATGTTGTGTTCTTTGTGCCGCGATAAGGTCGGCTCATCTCTTCCAGTACCGGGCCGTTATCGTTGGCAAACACCAGCAGTGTATTCTGAGTCACACCGGCAGTGTCCAGAGCACGCATGACTCTGCCCACCGCGTTGTCAAAGCTGCTCAGCATTGCACCGCGAAGAGCTCCCGATTCGTCCTCAGTCCCGGCAAACCCGGGTGGGGGGTTCAGCGGGCCGTGCACAGCATTGAAGGCCAGATAAAGGAAGAATGGCTGCTGCCGCCCACTTCGCTCAGCGATCAGTTTCTCCGCCTCAGCGGCGATCAGATCGGTGGCATATCCACGTTCATTCACCGGCCGCTGATTGCGGTGCCAGTCATAAACGGCAAAACGAGCGGGCGCGTTGTGAACAATCGTCTTCGAGTAGTAGTCGATCCCCCAGCCGTAATGCCCATACTGATGATCAAATCCCTGGCCCATCGGCAGATGTTCCGGCAGCCATTCACCCAGATGCCATTTGCCGAGTATTGCTGTGAAATAACCGGCGTCGCGTAACGCTTCTGCAATCGTCCGCTCATCTGTGTCGAGAGCATGAATACGACGTGTGGGCTCGCCGCTCGGCGTCTCAGCCAGTGTCAGCCCAAGCTTTGCCAGATAACTGGGCTTGCCGAAATCCTCGGTCCGCCAGTCGCTCCACGTACGAAATGCGTAGCGGCCCGTAAGAAATGCGGCTCGAGTCGGGGCGCAGACACTGTGAGTATAGAATTCGGTAAGCCGCATCCCCGCTGCAGCCAGAGCGTCAAGATGTGGCGTGGGAGTTCCAAATCCACCGTGAAATCCCGGCTGCGCCCAGCCCATGTCATCCGAGAGAATGAACACGATGTTGGGACGGCTTCCAGCAGGATCTTCGGCAGCCAGTTCCACCGTACCCGACACAAGGGTGGCCAGAATGAGCACACAGCTGAACACAGACCTGAGCATCGATGCTTCCTCGGCAAAGTTACAGTGACTTACCCACCAGTGTAGGTCGCATCATGCCTGCTCTGCAAATCCCTGTGCCACAACCACTCACAGGCAGCTTCGCCGCTCGACTGCTGCAATCCGTGCTGCGTCAACCGGGCACCAGGTTGCCAGTTGTCTCAACCACTTCTGGAGATTCGCATTGCTCCACTACCGGGGGACAGGAACAGATCAGATGGCGATCGCCATGAACCTGATTCAGTCGCGAGACCGGAGGCAGGTAGCGGGACGCCGAAACCTCCACGCCATCCGGGCAGACTGCCGTGCGTTTGTCGTAGACACCACTTCCCGTGTCCTGCAGTAAGTCCAGCAGTGTGTGCGGTGCATTCTTCAGCGGATTCACATCGCGTGGCCAGATCCCCAGTTCAATCTGGCGACACTCTGCAAAGATGCTGATCATGGCATCGCAGAATCGGTCAATCTCCTCCAGAGATTCGCTCTCCGTGGGTTCGATCATCAGTGTTCCGGGAACCGGAAAGGACATCGTCGGGGCATGAAAGCCATAATCGATCAGACGCTTGGCGATGTCTTCCACGGTAACACCGCACCGCTTTTCGAACACACGTGTGTCCAGAATGCATTCATGAGCCACCATTCCGTGGTGGTCGCAGTAAAGCACCGGGCAGTAATCTCGCAGTCGGTGAGCGATGTAGTTGGCGTTCAGGATTGCCACCATAGTAGCCCGGCGGACCCCCGACAATCCCATCATCCGCAGGTACATCCACGAGATGGGCAGAATGCCGGCACTGCCGAATGGAGCAGCACTGATTGTCGCGCCCACTCGATCCGGATGAACACTGTCCGCCGGCAGGAACTCACGCAGATGCGAACGAACTGCAACCGGTCCGACGCCTGGTCCTCCGCCACCATGAGGAATACAGAATGTCTTGTGCAGATTCAGATGACTCACATCACCGCCAAACTTTCCCGGGCAGGCAATCCCGGCAAGTGCATTCAGATTTGCTCCATCGATGTACACCTGACCGCCCGCATCATGCACAGCAGCACAGACACGCTGAATGCCCTGTTCAAAGACTCCGTGAGTTGAAGGGTACGTCAGCATGACCGCAGCAATCCGCCCGGAATACTTCTCGATGCATTCCAGCAGATGCGATTCGTCGATATTACCACTGACATCACAGCGAACCATTACTGTGCTGAAGCCTGCCATCTGTGCACTCGCAGGATTCGTTCCGTGGGCACTGGCTGGGATCAGGCAGATGTCCCGTCTGTCCTCCCCCAGCGATTGATGGTATGCCCGAATGGCCAGCAATCCGGCATACTCCCCCTGGGAGCCGGCATTTGGCTGCAGGGAAACTGCGTCGTAGCCCGTCACATCACACAGCATCTGCTCCAGTTCATTGATCAGCTGTCGGTACCCGGCAGTCTGCTCGTCGGGAGCAAATGGGTGAATCTCACTGAATTCGGGCCAGGAGATCGGGAGCATCTCGCTGGCTGCATTCAGCTTCATCGTACAGGATCCCAGCGGGATCATCGTGCGATCGAGTGCCAGATCCTTATCCGCCAGACGACGCAGATACCGCATCATCTCCGTTTCACTGCGGTATCGATGAAAGACCGGCTGGGACATCCAGTTCATTTCACGAACACCGCTTTCATCAACTTCAGCCATCACCGCCTGACCAAAGTTGATTCCAAATACGGCCCCCAGTGCCAGCAACTCACCCTCGTCCGTACATTCATCCAGTGACAGCGAAATAACAGCTGCCGACTGCCTTCGCAGGTTGAAGCCCGCTGCCAGCGCTCGAGCCATCAGCGTGTCAGTCTGACTGCCTGTGCGGATGGTTAACGTGTCAAACCAGGCAGTATTGCAAAGTTCATAGCCCGCAGACCGTAAACCGTCCGCCAGCCGACTTGTGTAACCGAAGACACGATCTGCAATCGCCCGCAGCCCCTCGGGACCGTGATA
>JALRDR010000592.1 GCA_023262145.1 Planctomycetaceae bacterium
GACGATATTTGCGAGACCGCGTTCGCAAACGGAGCCGGGCATTCCCCAGACGACGCTGGAGGCCTCGTCTTGAGCGATGACGCAGCCGCCGGCCTCGCGGATCCAGCGAGCGCCTTCGGTGCCGTCGTTGCCCATGCCGGTGAGGATGCGTTGAAATCGTCATGGCGGATGGTCCAGAGTTCCTGGCCGGTTCTGGCATCGTATGCGAACGCAGCACGTGAACCGATTGACACCAGATGGGCTCGACCTTCAGCCACCATGACGCTGGGTGTGCCATACGCTTTGCGCAGATCCCCGTCCAGTTTGGGCTTTCCATCACTGTCGAGATCGCCGTAGTCGGTGGTTCGGTCAGTTCGCCAGACAGTGTTGCCCGTCTTTCGATCGAGTGCGGTGACAAACTGCGCATCAATGCCGTCAAACGTGAGGAAGAGCAGGTCTTCCCAGATGACCGGAGAGGAACCCGGACCGCGGAAATGACGGGCGTTGATATCGCGTCGCTGCCAGATCACCTCACAGGTCTTCGGATCAAGGCATGCCGTCCCATAGGTCCCGAAATGCGCATAGACAGCCTCTTCCGACAGTGCGCACGAAGGCGATGCGTAGGTATTGATCGGATTACTCAGCGGTTCCGGCGTCTCGTTCTCGAACAGCAACTTGTGGTGCAGTACCTTTCCGGTCTGCTGATCGAGGCAGTAAACATATTGTTGAGTGCCATCGGCAGTTGCGGCGGTGAGCCAGACACGATTGAAGCCGATCGCTGGCGTTGAGTGTCCGAAGCCATCCAGCTTGACTTTCCAGCCAATTCCCTGCTGATCTGCCTCGGACCAGCTGACTGGCAGCCCCCTGGCATCTTCGGCAGCAGCAATGCTGTCCATCGTCGGGCCAGCTCGCATCGGCCAGCTCACTCGATCTGACGCAGCAGCCTGCCGCATAGTGCCGACCAGACTGAACGCGAGGACCATGCCGACCGACAGGCCCCACAGCTTGCTGGATTTCAGCGTTAGAACGCTGCAACAGGAACGGCCAGGAGTTGACAGTGTGCGGGACAATCCGAGCATTGCAATTTCCATATCTGGGGATGACAGGCGGGATCAGCAGCGGGCCACAATCTACAGAACCTTGCAGAACTTTGCAGACTCGTGCAGAACCGTGCAGACGGGACAGGGCTGCGAAACAGGGTCAGCGAGAAAAGCGAACTGGCATCACCAGCAGCATTTTCACTGCCGCAGAGCATAACGACCTGAATGAATACTGTCGTCCCCGAGGTGGGATGGAAAACAGCCCCCCGGGAAACCTCGAGATTTCTGCAGATCCAGTGTTCCGCCCCCTTCCTCGCTCCGTGCATCTTCCGGCCTGTGCAAATTCGCATCTGACGTTACCATGCACTCTGGCAGTCAGCGGAGCATGCTCAGCGGCAACCGCCGGCAGCACTGCAGCGTCTGAACAACACGGGGCGATCGCAACCCTTTCTTTGTTGTTCACGTTGCAGTCCATGGTTGACCTTTTGACCGCCAAACCAGAACAAACCCAATCGCACGGAAACTGGCAGAACGCTGCAGCACACGGATGGAACCCACCGTGTCGCGCTGGCTGATCACCTGCTCACCGTCCCGAAGAGCGTCACTGCGGTGTTTGACAGCGCGCATTCGAAGGTCGGTTCACGATGCAGGAACTTCAGCAGCAGACGATCTGCACTCCGATTTCACACTCAGGAGACACATCATCATGGACAAGGACGAAATCCTTCTGGACGCCGAAGAACGCATGGAAAAAGCGGTTGCTGTCCTTTCCAATGCGCTCAAGGGCATCCGTACGGGCCGTGCCAACCCGGGGCTGGTAGATACACTGCGAGTGGAGTATTACGGCAGCCAGACACCGCTCAAACAACTGGCAAACATCAGCTGTCCGGAGCCGCAGCAGGTACTGATCCGACCATTTGACACATCCTGTCTTGATGCAATCGCAAAAGCGATCGTTGCAAGTGAACTGGGAATGGCCCCCAACAATGACGGCCGCGTCATTCGCCTGAACGTACCTCCGCTTTCCACCGAACGTCGAAAGCAGATGGTCTCTCGGCTGAAGGAACTGGCAGAAGAGGCGCGTGTTTCCATTCGCAACATCCGCCGTGACGCCAACAAGCATGCCGACACAGCAGAGAAGGAAAAGACACTGTCTGAAGATGAATGCCCGCCGAGGATGACCGCGGGGAAGACCTTGAGCCCGAAGTCCGAAAACGTGATGTTCACGCCGTTGATGCTGCCGATGAGCACCCCGCCGATCGCGGAGACC
>JALRDR010000616.1 GCA_023262145.1 Planctomycetaceae bacterium
ACGAAATGGCCTTCCGCATGCAGACCAGTATCCCGGAACTGGCAGACCTTTCCGATGAACCTGAATCCACGTTCCAGCTGTACGGGGATGATTCCCGGCGGCCAGGAAGTTATGCCGCCAACTGCATCATGGCTCGGCGAATGGCAGAGCGCGGGGTGCGGTTCATTCAGCTGTTTCATCCGGACTGGGATCATCATTCACGGCTCCGCAGCTGGTGCGTTGCTCGCTGTGTCGATACGGATCAGGCCAGTGCCGCCCTGATCACAGATCTGCAGCAGCGAGGTCTGCTGGAGGATACGCTTGTGATCTGGGGCGGAGAATTCGGTCGCGGTGTGGCAGGACAGGGAGACTGGCGATCGCCGGAAGCGGGACGCGATCACCACCCCCGCTGCTTTACTGTCTGGATGGCCGGTGGTGGAGTAAGATCAGGGACGACGTGGGGCAGCACCGACGACTTCAGCTATAACGCAGTGGTGGATCCGGTGCATGTGCGCGATCTGCACGCAACAGCCTTGCATCTGCTGGGGATCAACCATGAACGATTCACGTATCGACATCAGGGGCTGGACTTCCGCCTGACCGGAGTTGAACCGGCTCAGATCGTACAGGGGATTCTCTCCTGAATCCGCTTCAGTAACAGGACCAGACCCATGGCCGATCCGACCCGACGTCAGTTTCTTCAGGCAGCAACCGCTATGTGCGCTATGTCTCAGACCCCCGCATCGTTTGCATCCGGCAATCTCGAACCCGCCGCAGAGGTGCTCCGCAGATCCTGTGCCAGCGGTCAGACACGAGCGGCGGCTATGTACATTCGCCATGGCAGGCGGGAGTATTCAGCAACTTTTGGTGAAGCGAAGGATGATACTGCCAGCTTCCTGCTGGGCTCCATCTCTAAACCGATAGCAACAACAGCCCTGCTGCGACTGTTCGATCAGGGGCGTTTCAGCATGGATGACCCTGTCGGCCAGCATCTGGCGGAATTCACGGGAGGTGAACGCGGCAAGGTCACCATTCGCCACCTGCTGACTCACACCTCCGGGCTGCAGGACCAGCTCCCGGACAATGCGAAGCTGCGTTCCGAGCACGCCCCCATGTCCGGTTTTGTGGCCGGAGCCTGCAGATTGCCGCTGCATTTCAGTCCTGGCACCAGTTACGAGTACTCCAGCATGGGTATTCTGCTGGCGATGGAAATTGCCAGCAGAATGACTCAGACACCGATTCCGGAACTGGTCAACCAGACCGTGCTGAAGCCACTGCAGATGCACGATTCGGAACTGGGCAGTGGGCGTCTGAAAGCCAGTCAGCTGATGCAGAGCCAGACAGAATATGGTGCGGTGGAATCGGGTGCTGGCGATCCTGACGCAGCCAGATGGAACTGGAACAGCGAGTACTGGCGCAGCCTTGGTGCTCCGTGGGGAGGTCTGCAGGCATCCGCTCCTGATGTCGGTCGCTTTTTGCTGGAGCATCTGCATCCGCAGGGGCTTTTGTACAGTGCAGCAACCACAGCAGCAGCCATTCGCAACCACAATCCAAAAGGTCTGGAATCGCGAGGGCTGGGGTTTGATTCGGCAATGGAAGCAACCTGCCAGGCCTGCTCCAGCGGCACCTTCGGACACACGGGTTCCACAGGCACCATCGCCTGGGCTGATCCACGTCGCGACCTGATTGTCGTGGTGCTCACAACGCTTCCCGCTCGAGCATTACCGGCAGCGGAACATCCACGGCAGCAGGCGTCTGATCTGATCTCTGCTGCAATCGCCTGACTTCAACATCCACTCTGCCCCGGCCGCTGCTCTTCGGAGAACCACAGATGCTTCCCTGGCTCAGACTCATGCGTCTGCCCACCGTATTCACCGCATTGTCAAATGTGCTTTGTGGGTTCCTGATTACACGAACTGCGGCCCCGGCAACCCTGCTGACGGATCGCGCATTGTGGAGCCTGCTGCTCAGCACGACCGGACTGTATCTGGGTGGGATGGTTCTGAATGATGTTTTTGACGCTGAACTGGATGGCCGGGAGCGTCCTGAGCGTCCCATTCCTTCCGGGGCAATCAGCCGCCGCGCTGCCGCCATCCTGGGCGGGCTGCTGATGACCACCGGAGTTCTGGCAGCAGCGACAGTGAGCACGTCCGCCCTTGTGCTGGCGGTTGCGATCACAATCTGCGTCATCCTTTACGATGCCGTACTGAAGGCAACTCCGGCAGGACCTGTCGCTATGGCCAGCTGTCGTTTTCTGAACCTGCTGCTGGGAACGTCGGCTGCAGTAGAATTATCACAGCTGCTGCAGCCACCGGCGGCTGGAATAGCATTGGGGCTGGCGATTTACATCCTCGGCGTGACTCTGTTTGCCCGCAACGAAGCAGACAACCCCGGACGCAGTCTGCTTCTTGCGGGCCTGCTGGTCGTGCTCACCGCACTCGGCCTGAATATCTGGCTGGTCGGCAGATACGGTGCAGATAGTGCCTCCATCAGGGGCGGCAGCCTGGGCCTGATATTACTGGGACTGAATCTGTGTATGCGGGCCGCGGCCGCGATTACGCAGCTGCAGCCGCGTCTGATTCAGCGCACGGTGGGACTGATGCTGCTCAGTCTGATCTTTCTGGATGCCATTCTCACCTTTGCCCTGACCGGGAACGCCGGACTAGCACTCATTGTCATGGGACTGATGCTGCCGGCATCGCTGCTGAAGCAGGTTGTACCGATGAGCTGAGCAGACGATGTCACAGCCGGTGATGATCCTGCATCCCCATTCTGTGGATTCACTTCGCAGGATTTGAACACAGCCGGCGGGTTCCCCTAGTATTCCGACTGCAGGCTGTTGTCCTTTGTAACATCAGCATACGGCAGTTCAGGACAGCCCGGCAGGGCACCTCGGAGGCGACATTGATGTACGACCGCAGCAGACTCATGGAACTGGTACAGGAACGCGCCCTGCGTTTCGGAGACTTCACGCTCGCTTCGGGGAAGAAATCCACTTACTACCTCGACGGCAAACAGGTCACGCTCAGCGCCGAAGGACTCATGCAGATTTCCTATGGTCTGCTGGACCTGCTGCAGGATGTGGAATATGACGGGTTTGGCGGCATGTCCATCGGAGCTGACCCGATCGTGGGCGGAGTTCTTGTTGCCGCAGCGACTCAGGGCCGTCAGTTGCAGGGCTTCATGGTCCGCAAGGAAGCAAAAGGGCACGGCACTCAACGGTTTATCGAAGGCCCAATTCAGCCGGGGCAGAAGGTGGTTATTGTGGATGATGTTGTAACCACAGGTGGAAGTGCGTTACAGGCTGTCGATCGCGTGCAGGAATTTGGTTGCAGTGTCGTCCACGCGGTTGGCATTGTTGATCGCCTTCAGGGTGGGGGTGAAGCCTTCGCAGCTCGCCAGATTCCCTTCACATCACTGCTGACAATCCGGGATTTCGGAATCGATCCGCCTCAGGACTGAAACCCAGGCGAATTCCAGATCCACTTCTTGAACAGTTGCAGACCCGCGTTAGGATGTCGGGGTGGAACAAACGCTGTTCCGCTTCAGACAGGTGTCAGCATGATCTCAGACCATGCTGCTGAAAAGGGAAGACGGTGACCGGCTCTGTCCGGAATTCCGTCGCGGTCCCGCCGCTGTAACCGGGAACTGCTGTCATAACAGTCACTGTTCGCTCGCTGTACGGAACATCCGACCGCGGCGGATGGGAAGGCGTGTCGGCGGGATGATCCGGAAGTCAGAAGACCTGCCTTTCTGAATGACGTTCAGCTTCTTCGCGGAAAGAGCATCGTCGGACCACAGCATTCCCGGTCTGCGCAACAGACGCGCCGCACGGCGCATCTCCACTGCAACGGGAAATCAGCGGGAAATCTTCGGCCAGCAGGCGTTCATAAACCCGTTCCACTGCATCCCGGTGATGCAATCGAACGCGTAACAACTCCCTGTTTTGAAGCGGGCAGCTTCTGCGCTTTCGATTATCCATGCAGCAGGAAGCCAGGGCGAATATCCGGCAGCACGAATCGGCTGCAGTCGCTAAGGACAACTGCTGTGAAGGACCTGTCGGGGGCTGCAGAACAACCGTGTCATTGTCTGCCGAAAAGACCTCCGCTGCTGTGACCGCCGATCAGTTCCGCATTGCCTCGGAATTCCAGTCGTGTCGCAGCACCTCCAGTATCTGTCGCCCAGGCGTGCCGCACAGCGACCACCCGGCAACTTCGGATTCACTCTGATCGAACTGCTGGTCGTGATCGCGATTATCGCGGTGCTGGTGGGGTTGCTCCTGCCTGCCGTCCAGCAGGCTCGCGAAGCGGCTCGCCGAATGCAGTGTCGCAACAGCCTCAAGCAGCTTGTGCTGGCTCTGCACAATTATGCAGACGTCTACCAGGAGCAACTGGTTCCTTACGTAATCGAGGACACAGCCCGGCTGAATTATCTGCAGACGTACAGCGGCAGTCCGGGAACAGCGCAGTACTGGTTCGGAGTCGTCGATTACACCAACGCCGACCCAGCCAGCCAGCTCAATTTCGCCGCCGGTCCGCTGGCACCCTATCTGGAAACAAACTACAGCATTTTCCAGTGCCCGAATTTTGGCCCGGCTCAGGTCGATCGAGTTCGCTTTGGTAAACCTGCCACTGGCTATGGTTACAACGGCTATTATCTTTCTCGCACAGCGGGCATTGTCTGGGAACCACCAACATGGCAGGCTCAGCAGAATTCCGAACCTGCATGTCGGCGTCTTCGCGATGTGATGCAGACCTCCCGCACTGCTGTCTTTGCGGACAGTGCAGCGGTCAATCTGCTGCAGTTTTCTCCACTCAAGCTCAGCTTTGAGGAAAACTGGCTGCTGGACCCTCCCTCACAGAACTTCCCCACGGTTCATTTTCGGCATCTGGATTCAGCAAACGTGGCTTTCCTTGACGGTCATGTGGAAGGCGTCGCATTTGCCTCCGAACTTCAGGTCCCGGGACCCAATTATCTGTTCCAGCAGCAGGCTGACCAGATGCAGAAAAAACGCCTCGGATTCATCTCAGCGGGCAATCTGCAGAGCCCGACACTACAGGATGAGCTGTATGATCGGGAATGAGCACTGAGCCGGGAATCCGTGCAACCTGCACAATTCAGAACACCGCTGCTGAACAATTCTGCCAGCGGGTTGACGGCGCGGTGTCTGCGGGTGATAGTTTACGCCCCGTGCAACTCCATTTACTCAAACTGCAGGCTCGAAAGACCCGACATGTCGCTCCGTCTGGACTCCTGTGTACTGCGAGGTGAGATCGACAACAGCGTCCGCAACACGATCGGCGGCTGGATTGAAGTGACCCGCGATACCGTGCAGGAAGATCGTCGTCGGACCTGCTTTCTCTTGTCGCTCACCGGAAATCTCAGCGGCGTTCCGGCTGGTTCACGCCTGCGGTTTGAAGTACGTAACCCTCAGGAGTCGGAAAACTCCTTGGGCATCGACAGCAGCTTTCAGCAGCAGCAGATCGGTGTACTTTGCGACTGTCGCATCTGTCTGGCTGACCCGGCAGCAGCAGCAGCGCCCGCCGTGACGACCACAGAGGCGTCCGCAGCAGATGTTCATTCCGGTTCACTCGCATCGCTGTATCTCAGCTGGAACAGCCAGAATGGCCCCGTAACCCTGGAACTGCTGGATACCAGCATCACTTTTCTGGAGCCGGGCAGCGGGGCCGCCCCATTTGGTATTCACGGCCTGCCGGAAGGAGATCTTCCAGCAGAACTGAAAGTGTTCATTCAGCGTGCTCGCCGCAGCGGTGGTCCGCTCACCGACGATGTCGAAGAGCCGCCAGCGGAATACTCTGATGGCGAAGACCAGGAAGATGACTCTGAGCCCTTCCAGCTCTTCGATCAGGAAACGCAGGACCTGATTCGTGAATCTGCCAAGCACGGGGACGAAGAACTCGACGATGACCGGGATGATGTCATGATGAATATCCCGCAGGAACTCAGGGACCTTGTGCAGTCCATTTCCCCGAACGCATCTGAGATGTTTGCCCAGTGGAATGATGTGTTGCAGGGGAAACATGACGAACCGCTCAGCTGGGTGCTTGATGAGCCTCTGCGACTCCCCGTAGCAGACCAGCTGAAGACTGACGAGGAAGCCTGGGACGTGCTCGGCAAACTGCTCTCTGCACTGGCCCTGAAGGGCGTAGCCTTCGACATGTGTCCGCACACGACCCCGGTGCAGGCCTATCGAATCCTCACCGAAATCCTGCTGCCGGAGGCCCGCATTCACCCGGATCTGCCCGGCACCGGGTTTGTGTGCCACTTCACATCGGGGTCTTACTGTGAGCAATGTCGGGGCCAGTCTTCGGACCAGAACCCGCAGGACTGACCCTTACAATTCCCCCGCAAGCCAGCTCCAACGACGTTCGCTGTTCTCAGTGTCGGGATCAGCCCCTCACTTATGGAAATCAGATCCACTCACAAGTAACATCTGACCGCAATCGCGCGGCTCGCTTCTCGGTTCAGGTAGATGAAAGTGCCCTCATGCCAAAGGTAAACTTTGTCAACGAAAAGCTCACGGTTGACGCCAAAGAAGGTGAAGATCTGCGAACCGTTGCTCGCCGAAACGGTGTTCAGATTTACTCAGGCCCGCACAAGATCTTCAACTGTCAGGGCTTCGGACAGTGCTGTAGCTGCAATGTCATTATTCGCAACGGCAGCGAAAACGTGAGCGGCAAAGGCGTTCTGGAGCGGCTCTGGAAGTGGCTCAACCCGCTGCTCGGCCTGAAAATGCTCAGTAATCCCGAGAAAGATGTTCGACTTGCCTGCTGTACTCGCGTCAGGGGTGACGTCGAAGTCGAAACGCACCCGCCAATCAACTGGCATGGTGACAAGTTCTGGGGCTGATCTTCAGGCCTCATGAGACGCACTTCGGCACAGTCCCAACCTCCGGTTTGGGGCTTTTTTTTTGCGATGCGTCGATCGCAACCACGGGGCTCAAAGCAAAATGGCCGCGAGCCAATCCGCTCAGCGGACGGCTATCCAGATGCCCCCCGCGTGTGAATCCTCGTGTGAGTCGTGCGCACCCGGAGAACCCGGAGTTTACGGGCGGGCAAACCGATAGCCGATTCCACGCACCGTCTCAATCACGTCGGCGCGATCGCCCAGCTTCTTTCGCAGTGCTCGAATGTGCACGTCAATCGTTCGCTCCAGCGCGTTGGCGTCATCGCCCCGCGCCGTCTCCATCAGCTCATGCCGTGTGAATGGACGACCGGGCTGAGCCATCAGCGTCCAGATCATGCGGAATTCCGTGGGAGTCAGTTCGTATTCCAGACCATCAACAGCAAAGCGAAAGTTCTCCCGGTCAATCCTCAGTCCATGCAATTCCAGAACAGCCCTGACTTCACTTTCGGCCTCGCTGCGACGAAGGAGCGCTGCCACGCGATGAATCAGCGGCTGCACGCGGAACGGCTTGGTGACGTAGTCATCGGCCCCCATATTGAAGCCGACAACTTCATCAGTTTCAGAACTGCGTGCCGTCAGCATGAGCACCGGGATTCGCCACGTTGCTTTGTCACGTTTGATTTCACGACAAACCTGCAGTCCGTCAATCTCAGGCAACATCAGATCCAGCACAACCAGATCCGGCTTGAGAGATCGCACTTTGCTGAGTCCTGATCGACCGTCCTTTTCCCAGTGCACGTCGTAGCCCTGCTGGCTGAGATTCCAGTTCAGAACATCAGCAATCGACTCTTCGTCTTCAATGACCAGAATGACCGGTTGCATGCGAATTTCATCCCAAGACAGGCATGCCGAGTGCTCCTGCTTCAGATCACTCACGTCTCACCGGGTTGTCGGCTGGTGCCGGATGATGGCACCTTCCACCAGATAAACGACGTCTTCGGCAATATTTGTAGCATGATCAGCCACGCGTTCGACGTGCCTGATCACTGAAAACAGGTGCAGCCCGGATTCCACCAGGCTGGCGTTCTGTTTGATGGCTGAAACAACATCCTTAATCAGTTCGCTGTTCAGGGAATCGACCGCGTCGTCCCGCTGACAGACGTCACGAGCAAGCCCTGCATTCTGTTCCACGAATGAATCAATACTGTCGTGCAGCATACCGAGCGCCTCACGGGACATCTGTCCCAGACGTTCCGGCATCGGGAATGAACCGCAGGCACTGATCCCGGCAGCACGTTCCGCAATACTGACCGCCAGATCAGCAACACGTTCCAGTTCGGCACAGATTCTCATCACGACGGCCACACGTCGAAGATCGTTTGCCACCGGATGATAGAGTGCCAGAATCTTCAGGCAGTCCTCGCTGATGCGATTGTCGAGCGCGTCGATCTCCCGATCGCGAACAGACAACTCCTGAGCAAGTCCTTCCCGACCGGCACGAAAACCATCCACGGAATCGTGAATCAGTTCCTCAACAGCCGAACACATCGTCAGGATGCCGCGATGCAGTTCTTCCATTTCACGAACAAAGTGAATCGTCATCAGGATTTCCCCTGAGCTCAGACCCACGCTTCGAATCTGTCGCTCGCGGAGTCTGGCACTTCATTGTTAAGAGAGTGTGAACATTCCGGCTGCGAATCACAAGAATCTGATTTCACGCGCCAGCCATCCTGAGATCAGCCGAAGCGGCCGGTGATGTAGTCCTCAGTCT
>JALRDR010000623.1 GCA_023262145.1 Planctomycetaceae bacterium
AGCCACCCACCACTGGATGACCGCATCGCTGCATTACAAAATCGCGGATAATAATCTGCTTACGTCTCGGTCCCTGAGCACCGATTCAACACGCAAACCTGACTGCTCATCAGGAACAACAACGACCGGTACCGAGACTGCACAATCGTCCTGCATGATTGCGGTTTTGCTGTAACCGTATTTTCAGTGGTGTGATCGTTCCCTGAGGAGACTGCGATCGTGGCGACCCCAAACGCATGTCAGCACCCTCACATTCCCCGTCGAGCAGCAGTGCAGGCGGGTGCCATCAGCCTGCTTGGACTGGGAACTAACCACGCTGCCGGTCTTCGAGCAATGCAGCGGGACGAAGCAGATCAGACAAGCGGAGCCAGGCCGCGGCCCAGGGCTGTCATCTACATTTTCCTCTCCGGCGGACTGGCTCAGCATGACAGTTTCGATCCCAAGCCAGACGCACCGGCTGATATCCGCGGTGAGTTTTCCCCGATTGCCACGCAGACACCGGGAGTACAAATCTGCGAGCATCTGCCGTTACTGGCAGCCTGCAGCAATAAATGGGCCATGGTGCGTTCGCTGACGCATCCGTACAACGAGCACAGTATTGGGCATCACGTGATGCTCACCGGACGCACGAAGACTCCACAGGGGTTCAATCCCAACAAGCCGACGGCGGTGGATTACCCATCGCTCGCGTCCATCGCCACCAAGGTGATTCCCCCGCGGAACAATCTTCCGCCCGCTGCTGTGCTGCCGGAGAAACTGATCCATGTGACCGGCCGAACCATTCCCGGACAATTCGGCGGAGAACTGGGTGACCGCTACGACCCCTGGTTCATCGAAGCCAGTCGCTATCGTGACACCGACTACGTTCACGGTGCATTCCCGCAGTACGGATTTCAGCGGGTACGTGGCAGTGAGACGCCCAAAGGCTATCGCTATGAAGCACCACGCATTGAACTCACCGGAGGGATGCTCAGGAACCAGTTTCAGTCGCGTGTGTCTCTGCTGAATTCCATAGAGCAGCAGCGAGCGGCTCTTGACAGCAGCGCGGAGCAACTGCAGTACGATCGCCATCGCCAGGCGGCTGTCTCGATGCTTATGGAGGGCCGCGTTCACAAGGCCCTTGATGTCCACGCTGCTGATGCGAAAACGCAGGACCGTTACGGCCGCAATTCCTTCGGCTGGTCGCTGCTCATGGCCCGCCAGCTGGTGGAAGCCGGCGTCAGCCTTGTGCAGGTCAATCTGGGCAATGATGAATCGTGGGACACCCACGAAGCCGCCTTCCGCAATCTGAAGAATTATCTGCTGCCCCCGACCGATCAAGCCGTTTCCGCACTGCTGCACGATCTGGAACAACGAGGAATGCTGGACGACGTGATGATCGTGATGGCCGGTGAATTTGGTCGTACACCACGGATCTTTACGGTTCCCGGTGCAAAAACCAATCTGCCCGGACGTGACCACTGGGGGGCTGTGCAGACAGTCTTCTTCGCTGGTGGCGGAGTCAATGGCGGAACGGTCATCGGATCGTCCGACACCACCGGCGGTTACCCCGATTCCGAACCGCAGACGCCGGAAAACATGGCAGCGACCATCTATCAGGCACTCGCTCTGCCGAAGGATCTCGTCTGGAAGGATACGCTCGGACGCCCGCATCAGGTCTACCACGGTGAACCGATTGCCGGTCTCACCTGAACGGCCACCGCATC
Source organism: Planctomycetaceae bacterium (assembly GCA_023262145.1). GTDB lineage: Bacteria > Planctomycetota > Planctomycetia > Planctomycetales > Planctomycetaceae > SXXK01. The sequence continues at coordinate 1,707 of JALRDR010000623.1, forward strand.
ACCTTGAACAGCCGCCCTGAACTGCGACCTGAGCGCCGCAAGGACCGACCGGCGTGACAACCCTGCCCTGAAAACCACGCGTTCAAACACCCGCGTTCACACACCCGTCTCAGCAATGCCACCAGTCCAGCGATCACGGCTGCCCGAGCGCCCTGCGATGCAACCGCGTCTCACGTTCAATCTGTTCCGCCGATTCGAACGGCAGATACATCGCCCGCATTACCAGCTGATACCGCTGGCCCACCTTGTAGTCGGGAATCATGTACTGGAAATCCCAGGCCGGATTCCCCTGACCACCACCGGACGGCGACTGCGACAGCCACACCTGATCCTGCGGCCGAAACATCTGTACAAACGCCATGCCGTG
>JALRDR010000744.1 GCA_023262145.1 Planctomycetaceae bacterium
CAAAGATCTGAAGGATGGCGACAGCGTCAACGAGATATTTCTGCTGGCGGATCGACAGTTACGGTCCAATCGCAATGGAAATCTGTATCTGCTGGCGACTCTGCGTGATCGCAGTGGGGTGATGAGCGGCCTGATGTGGAATGTGACGGAAAATTCCGTCAATGAGATCCGTACCGGCGACTACGTGCGGGTCCGCGGCAAGGTGCAGTTGTTTCAGGGTACTCTGCAGATGATCGTGATGGCGATCGATTCGGTTCCGGACACAGCAGTCAATGAAGAAGATTTCCAGATGCAGCCGGTTCAGGAAGCTGCTCCGATGCTCAGCCGGCTGCGGGAGCTCCTGGAAAGTGTGGACTCACCCGACCTGAAAATGGTGGGACTGAGTGTGCTGGACGATGAGCCACTGCTGAACGGCCTGTGTGCGGCTCCTGCGGGCGTGAAAGCTCACCATGCCTACATGGGCGGGCTGCTTGAGCACGTGCTTTCGATGTGTGAGCTGGCCGATCGGGTCAGTTCGGTGTATGCCGATCTGAACCGGGACCTGCTGCTGCTGGGAGTGCTGTTTCACGATATCGGCAAGACGCGTGAGCTGGGCTGGGACCCGGGTCTGGTTTACACGGACGAAGGCCAGTTGCTGGGTCACATCCACCTTGGCATGGAAATACTCAGCCAGTGCATCAGTCGTGCAGAGCAGCGGCTGGGGCGGCCTGCGTGCAGCGATCAGATGTTGCGTCTGAAGCACATGCTGATCAGTCATCACGGAACCAGAGAGTACGGCAGCCCGGTGATCCCCATGACACCGGAAGCGCTGGCGTTGAACAGTATTGATAATCTGGATTCCAAGATGCACGAGTTTACTCGCACAATTGCTGAGGACGTGAATCAGGACTCCGCCTGGACCCCGTATCACCCGCGGCTCGAACGCCGGCTGTTCAAGGGCCTGCCCCCGGAATAGAACCTGGCCGCACTCTCTGTCGGAATACTGTCTTACCGCCGGAAATGTGCAGAGGCTGCAGCGACAACTGTGGATGTGATTGGCGGGGAACCAGCGCAGCGGGCAGGGGCGGGCAGGGGCGGGCAGGGGTGGGCAGGGGCGGGCAGGTCAACTTTGCGACTTCTGCAGAGTTTCCA
>JALRDR010000773.1 GCA_023262145.1 Planctomycetaceae bacterium
GCCCCAAAATAACCGACCTGTGCTGTTAACTGCAGTCGACGATCGATGAGATTCCCGCAGGCGTTCGTCTGCTGGCAGAGCAGGGCTCGCAGTGGGAGCAGATCAAAGGTGATCGCGGCGTTCGCATGCAGCCCCAGCAGAGTGTGGCCGTCTTTTGTAAAATCGATGCCACCCAGTTCTGCAGAATGCTGACTGGCCACAGGACCATTACGGATCACATCCCACGCCAATCCACTTGTTCGAGGCACGCTGTCCACGGTCAGTCCGGTGGACGTAATTGGCACAGGGATTGTGCCGTCACCACCGTCGGGTATGACCACCCCATCAATTGCAGGATGCTCCACTCTTCGGAAGTCATTCAACTTCACATTTCCCAACTGTCCAGAATCCTGCGTCTGCACCATGCCTGTCCGAACATCAAGACCCTGGCGAAACGTGCCCGTGCCAAAACCATCGCCACCACCGACAAGATCTGCGAGACTGATTCCTGCACCCTGAAGACGACTGATCGCAGCAGTAACGCCTGTCAGCTGCTGATGTAATCGATCTCTTTCCTGCAGATACTCCTGCGTCGACTGCGTGCTGATCTCTCGCTCCTGACGACTTACTCCAGCGAAGATTGACTGCAGCGCAAAATACTCGCGCTGACTGATCGGGTCGATCTTGTGATCATGGCACCGAGCACAGTTCACCGTCAGTCCGACAGCAGTCGCCATTACCTGAGTCACCATATCGTCCAGATCAAGCGTTCGAGCTGCTCTGCGAAGCTGTGGACTTTTCGTCTCCTTCTGCCCGACAAAATCCCATGGCCCCGCTGCCAGGAAACCTGTCGCGACAATGGCAGCAGAATCCTGCGGCCAGAACACATCGCCCGCAATCTGCTCGGCGATGAATCGATCGTAAGGCTTGTCTGCGTTGAATGCCTGAATCACATAATCACGATACCGCCACGCGCTGTCACGGCGCTGGTCACGCTCAAACCCATGCGTATCTGCGTAATGTGCAAGATCAAGCCAGTGTCGCGCATAACGTTCCCCGTATTCCGGAGCATTCAGGAACTGCTCAACAATATCAGGCCACCCCGCTGCGTTACCTGCCGCCGCAAACTCCTGCACCTGATGAAAATCAACGGGTAACCCATGCAGGTCAACTGCCAGACGTCGCAACAGGGTGCGCGGGTCAGCTCGGTCGTTTCTCCTGAGCCCGTTGTTTTGCAGTTCTTCCGAGATCAAAGCGTCAATGGGGTTCGATTCAGCTGCTGACGTTGCAGGATGAACAGCAAGCAAGGGCTGCCACGCCCACCATTCCGGGTCCCCGGATAACGGAGCCGACAGCCGCTGGTCTTCAGGCCAGGCAGCGCCTGCAGTAACCCACAGCTGCAGAGTTCCGAATTCCGATGGCGTCAGCGGATCATCGTCCGGAGGCATCTCCGGGGGCGTTTCGCCCACCCCCTGCACAACTTCGATCACGCGACTCCAGAGTCGTTCGGGAGGAAGATCGACTTCATCATTGGTAATGTGCGGGGGGGCCGCAAATGTAATTCCACCTTCCGGGGAGATTCCAGAATGGCAGCGCAGACATTTGCGCTGCAGGACATCTGCGACTGAGTCAAACAAGCGTGTTTCATCAGCATCAACAGATGCTGCGAATACTGAGCAAGCCAGCAGCAGGACCGCAGAAGAAACTGAGTCAGGCAGAAGTTGCATGAGGCTTTCCAGGCGTTACCAAACTGGCCACGGATCGATGGCACCCATTACCTGAAGGTGCTTGTATTCCCCGATGCAATGGGGGTCCACCAGCAGTGAAACAGACTGCCCAAAGTTATCAAGCTCCCGCGAAATGTCCTGCACAGGCAGATTCACAACGGGAGGTGCGTTATACCGCATCCTCCGGAGCAGGTAAATCAGTCTGTATCTGTGCCTTCAGCCGTTCCCCGCTGCTGAAGCACAAGCGCGTCAGCCGTCAGCAATCGTCACATGCTCAGTAACGGAAACAGCGTCCTGCCATCGAGCAGGTTGAGTAAACCGCCCGCTTCTGTCAGCTCTCGCACTGCCAAATCCCTGGTGATATGAGCCGCATGCGCAGCCTGCAACCCGTGCGCTACCATGCGTCAACTGCCAGTTACAGCTGATACGCTGAACATCAACGGGCGTACTACGCTACCACCCGAGATCAAATGCGGTGACATTTGAAGCAGTAATCCGGGAGTTACGAACATTTGTTCCTGCGTGGCATCGCTACCTCTGGCAAGTTCACCATGGTCACCCCCTGAGTCTCAACATGCGTTTGTTGGAGCTGATCACTCGCAAACCTCCAGCAGATCCAGACAAATGGTCCTTTCACGCTCGCTGGGATCCGAAAGCAACCTGACTTCGGGCTGGGTTCTTTTCAAATACTGAGCACGCTCTACTACTGCCCCATAGGCATTAATTCGAGACAAGTATTCCTGTCCATCAATCGCATAGCGGACGCCCACGTGGTAACGCGGCTGGTCGTTGATTTCCACATTGGTCGTGGTCACAGAAACGATACGCCCGACAACGAGGTCGCCTGAAGTCAGAATTCGCATTTTCCCACGGCGAAAGCGACGTATCAGCGCCACCGTCAGACCGCCGGAAAACGCGAACAAAAAACCAAGCAGCACTGGCGGTCCATTCTGCCCGTCATTTCTCTGAGACGCATACATCATTGCAACACCGATCAGCAGGAAAACGAACCCCACCATCGAAATGATCATCACATCACCAACCACTTGTCGGATCATTCCGGAGGTGGGACGTCGAGGAACCGGAGACGCGACAAACGATTCCAGTTCTGCCACAGACACTCGCAGACGCGCTGGTGTCGCCACTGCCGTTACATCCGCTCCGCTGACCGGAACAGCACCAGTGCTGAGGCAGTCAGCGGCAGGGAAATGTTCCGCATTCAGTCGGGATAGCCTCGCAGATGACTGCTGAAACAACTGCACAAGCGGTAAAGCCACACCAGCAAACCATCCCATGCCTCGGTCATCACCCTGCTCCAACTTACGCAATACGGCAATAAGACACCCATCGCCGCGCAGTCGCCAGCCAGGCGTGCTGTCAAACCACTCAATGATCTCGCTTCCAAATAATGCGTCAAATTCCTGGTCCGTAAGCCCCCAAACCCGATAAGAACGAAGAGCTTTGAAGTCTGATTCAAACGATACTCCAGACGAATCTGACTCATCTGTGTTCCTGGAGCCCTTCAGACCATTGCCTGGTTCAACAAGGAATTCAGGCAATTCCAACGTGGGATCGCTGAGCAACAGGACCCGTTGCCAACCATTAATAACAGCCAGTGACACAACGGTCTCCCCGAGTGATTGCTGTGTGACTTCAGACAATTCAACGGGTTCACCAAGCAGAATCTGCAACTCACCTGCAAGTTCATCGATTCTTGATTCCTCCACAGCAAGCCTCCTCACTCAACACTCTGCTCGCACCTGTATCAGCTGACGCTCTTGAAATGCCGAATCATTCTCCCGAGCAAATCCAGCTCCGTGAAGCTTATCGAAACAAAAGCTGATTCGGGATGCCAAATCGGCCTCCGGTGAACGCCATCTCAACCCTCACGCACTAGTGATCAGAGCAGGAAGCACGCTGTCGGACATATGACAAGCGAAAGAAAAGCGATCCTTGCCTCGCAAGCATTGAGCGTACCGGTGGAAACGCAGTGGCATACTGGCCATGGAACTGCTTGCCCTCTTTGCCGCCAAAGCACATCCCTTTCCTTTGACGAACCAAATGCAGGTGTGACATGTGCGTTTCCATGAAGCACACACTCCAGACGCCCTAATCATGGTGCCGTTGACAGCGCGGAGCGATCTCACAACAGCTGAGTCACCAGCAAGCAGCGGCTCGTGAAACTCCGGTAGCAACCGCGCAGGGGGCCGATCTGCCAGGAAGACATTCCGCGCGATCACCCGCAAACACGTCTGGGCAAGCCAGCGTGAGATCTTCAAAAACCGCAAGAGGCTGGCGGATCCGACGCAAGCCAACCCGAATCAGTCAAAGCGGCGCAAAAAAAAGGGGAGACTCCAGACAGGAATCTCCCCTGAGCAATGCTTCGCGTCAGCTTGCAGCGTGACCTTGCAACGATGCAGTCCATCTGACAGCAATCGCAAATCACGGTCAGCAGTCCAGTCGTTCAATCATCATCGCTTTCGTCGCCAGACCGAGTAGGCCAGCCACCTACGAAATACTCATTTGAGGATGAACGTGGAATGGCAAAATAGGACCCCTTTCGCTTCAGCTCCAGCGAGACAACGTCAATCTGCTCTGCCTTATCCTCTTTGTCCTTCAAGGCTGAGAGAACATCCGGATCCTCTTCGTTGCCGGATGCAGGCGTAAGGTCCTCAGCGAGTCCATTCTTGTATTCCAGCAACTTCCCGGTCACGGATTGTCTGAAGTAATGCGTAACCTCATGGCATTCTCGACGATCTTCACGAGCTGCTGCGTCGTGGTTCACATAAGTTGGAATGACCACTCGCCTTCGACCACGATTTCCCCGGTCCATCGTTGTCAGGTCCTCTGCAGCCTCATTCTTGTCGGCCAGATCAGACAGCACATTGCCGCCGCCTGAGTTTCCAGAAGCTTGAGTCAGATCGTCCGCAAGACCGTTCTTGTAATCCAGAAGACGGGAGGTTGCTGAGGGACGACTGTAAACAGGAGCCGGATAGTGCACTCCCCCACCATAACTGCCGTCCCGGCGGTCCGGATAGCCCTGAACACCATAACCAGCATCGTCATCTGCCGCATCATGGAGATCATCGTCGTGCCCGTGCCCGCGTCCGCGTCCACGACCACGACCACGGTTGCTGTTCCGAGGATGCGAATCGACCCGCGCCAC
>JALRDR010000902.1 GCA_023262145.1 Planctomycetaceae bacterium
CAGGTTCTGCGGGACATCACCCAGTACGATTCGATGAGCAAGCCCCTCCACGATCGCTGTCTTGCCAACGCCCGGCTCCCCGATCAGCACTGGATTGTTCTTGCGGCGGCGTGAAAGAACCTGGATCACGCGGCGTATCTCTGTATCGCGACCAATCACCGGATCAATTCGGCCCTGCCGCGCCAGCTCCACAAGATCTTTCCCGTATTTTTCAAGGGCCTGGTACTTTTCTTCCGGATTCTGATCCTGCACCGTCTGGCCTCCCCGTATTTCCTGAACGACGCGTTCCAGGTCTCCCTGCTCAATCCCATTCAGTGATAATAACCGCTGCGCCTGATCCTGGACCGCTGCCAGAGCCAGAATCAGATGCTCAGTTGAGGTGTAATCGTCACCCATTTCATCGGCCCTGCGGCGGGCCTCGTTCAGCACGCGATTCAGTTCCGCTGAAACGGAAATCGGGTCTGACGAGCCAGTGGACTGGGGCAGCCGGTCAAGCTCGCCTTCCACCATCGGCAGCAACCTCTGCAGGGGTGCCCCAAGCTTCTGCAGCAGCGGCTTCATGATTCCATCCGACTCGTCGAGCAGACTTTTGAGCAAATGCAGTGGACGCAGAAGCCGATGCTGACGCTGCTCTGCAAGTTCCTGAGCAGACTGAATTGCCGCTGCCGCCCGCACCGTCACTTTTCTGGGATCGAATGACATGATCTGAACCTCCCTTGCCTGCCTGACAGAAAGACTCCGGGATTCCATACGCCGGCACAGCCTGTCACCAGCTGAGTCACCGGTCGAACTTCGCTGTAGTCACTCTGAAGCGAACCGCATGCCAAACCACACACATAAAAAACACAGGCTTTTCACACATTTGAGCACAGACAGTGCCATTTTGGCACCAGCAATGATCGCCGTCACAAGTCCCCAAAATGCCAATATGGCATCCGCACATTGTTGCCTTCGTGGTTCTGCAGGGAGCAGCCTTTTCACAACACGGAATTCTCAGGATGTCACGGGTTTCGATTGGTTTGCTGATTTCCACTTTGCGATGCTCCGACGCATCTGAGTTCTGGTCGATGAAGACCGTGTTGAGTGCTGTCGTCGCACAAACTGAAGAATACTCCTGCCTGCAACTGAAGTGATCGCGTAATGAACCAACCTCCAGGTCTGGGCATCGCACTGATTGGATGCGGAACCGTTGGCTCCGGCGTTGTGCAGATTCTGCAGGATTCAGCAGATCTGCTCACTGCTCGATGTGGCCGGCGGCTGACTCTGCGTCATGTCGTGGTAAGAGACACCACCAGGGACCGGGGCGTTGATCTTTCCGACTGCCGAGTTTCCAGTGACCTGCAGGGAATTCTGGATGATTCGGAATGTCAGCTTGCTGTTCACGTAGTGGGCGGCATTGAGCCGGCATTCTCTGACATTACCCGTCTGCTCAAGGCAGGCCGGGACGTCATTACAGCAAACAAGGCATTGTTGTACGAACACGGGGAAGAGCTGTTTGATCTGGCCGGATCACTGGGGCGCACGTTATGTTTTGAAGCTGCGGTCGCCGGGGGAATCCCCATCATCTCCACAGTGAACTCCACGCTCACGGGAAACCGGATACGTTCACTGGAAGCGATCCTTAACGGCACCAGCAACTTCATTCTGACGCGCATGCTGAATGACCGTCAGTCCTACTCGGAAGTTCTGGCGGAAGCACAGCGTCTGGGTTACGCTGAGGAAGACCCGGCGATGGACGTGGACGGCACCGATGCAGCACAGAAGCTCATTCTGCTGACTCGGCTGGCCTTCGGTACCAACGTGCAGATGGACCAGATCGTCAGACAGGGGATCGATCAGATTGAGCTGCTGGATCTGCTGGTCGCTCAGGAGCTCGGCTATCGCATCAAACTGCTGGCCACAACCAGACTCAAGGACAGTCGCCTGGAAGTCTCAGTGCAGCCGACCATGGTGAAGGCACATCGTGGCCTTTCCATGACCAGCGGAGCAGACAACTATGTCGCCGTGGAAGGCGATGCTGTCGGTCGCCTGACCCTGAGTGGAGCGGGGGCCGGGCGGATGCCAACGGCATCTGCGGTGATTGCAGACATCGTGGACTGTGCTTCCGGGCGCGCACAACTCACGTTCCAGTCCCTGCTGCGGACACGTGGTGGTCAGCAGTATCGTCTGCTGCCCGCTGAAGAACTGAGCCG
>JALRDR010000946.1 GCA_023262145.1 Planctomycetaceae bacterium
AATCTGGAACGCCGCGGCGTGGAAGTGGATCACACGTTCTATGGTGATCGTGAAAACATGGCCATGCCGACGCTGACTGATGCTGGCGAGCCGGAGTCGAAATCCTCCACCGTTGCTTCCTCCACCGTGACATCCTCCGCCGTGGTAGCCGCTGCTCCCGTAAATGATGCGGTCCATTCGCTCCAGCAGACACTGGAGCAGCTGCAGATCCATTCTGACCGGGTTCAGAATGCAATCGACTCGCTGCGGTCACGACTGGACCGAATCGAACGGGAACTCGGGATCGACTGATCATCCCACAGACTACCGTCAATTCCAGGGCCACAGTCAATCGCATGCCTCGCCTGAGAGCCCCCATAATGGTCAGCGGGCAACATTCGGCGTCACAACGCGAGATGCTCCATTCCCTGTTCGCTGGACGCGAACCTGGACCGGGATCGTGTCCTTCATTTCGGCCACGTGAGTAATCACGCCCACCTTGCGACCCTGTGACTCCAGGTGCATGAGGGCGTTGGTCGCGGTTCGCAGAGTCTCTTCATCCAGCGTCCCAAAACCCTCGTCGATGAAGAGTGATTCAATCTTCAGACGATTGGATGCCAGTGCCGCCAGGCCGAGTGCCAGCGATAACGACACCAGAAATGTCTCGCCGCCGGACAGCGAATGCACGGACCGTTGCTCATCACCCATGTCCTGATCCACAACCAGCAGATTCAGGGAATCCTTGATTCGTTCCAGACGATAACGCGGTGTCAGCTGATGCAGCTGAAAGTTCGTGTCCCGCAGCAGCACATCCAGCGTGCGTTGCTGAGCCAGCTCACGAAATTTGTTGCCGTCTGCTGATCCGATCAGATCATTCAGCTGCAGCAATGGTCTTGCTGCGGCTTTCTTCTGTTCCAGCTGAACAGACTGCGCGCTCTGCTGCGTGCGTTTGTTGTCGTCGCTGGTCACCCGCGCACGCAACTGGTTGGTTCCCTGCTCACGTTCTTGCAGCTGTGTCGTCAGAGCCCTCAGTTCGGCCAGAACCGTTTCTTCGCTGTCTTCAAAGTCGCGAGTTCCTGCATGCTGCTCCACGTTCTGCTGACACGTGGTCACGCTGCCCTTTGCGGTATTCACGGCATCAGCAAGCTTCTGTAACGCGTGACGCTCATCCTGCAACGCATCCGCTCCACGGTCTATCACGGTTTCGACAAGTTCCCGTGTGAGTGGCTTGTCCGGATCTGTTTGCTGTGACGCAATCCATTCTTCCAGTGCGGTTCTGCAGGACTGTTCGACATCAGCAGCGTTCTGCAGTTCCTGTGCGGCCGTAGTGGCGGCCGTGCTTGCCTTCGTCTGCTCAGTGTTCGCCGTAGCGAAGCCTTCCTGCGCCGCAGTTGCCGCCTGTTCTGCCGCCTGAACTGCATTCTCCAGGTGTTGCCGCAGCTCATCGGCTGATTTGTACTCGCCCAGCAGTTCTGTCAGCTGGATCCGCTGTTGTGCCAGCTTCGTGGTCAGCGTCGTGGTTGCTTCTGTCTGCGCTGCGAATGCCGCAGCTGCTTTTTCAGCAGCAGCCTCAACATCTTCGATTCGCGCTGAAGAATTCTGCAGCTGGGATTGCTGCTGTTGCAGTGCCTCTGCCGTCTGGTGATACAGCGCGGTGTTCTGTCTGACCAGTTCAATTGTCAGGACCGGCTGGGTCTCAAATTCTGCACGCAGGTCAGGCTGGGTTGTCCAGAGTTCCTGTAGTTGTGTCTCTGCCGCCTCGATCCGTGCCTCGATTCCAGCCAGGTTCTGCGCCGCAGAGTCGTACTGCGACTGCAGCGTGGTGGCCTGCTTGTCCAGCTGCTGGCGATCGTTCTGTTTCTGTTGCAGCGCGTCCTTTGCTGTGTCCATTTCCCTGCGTGCTTCGTCCTGCGTGTTCCGCAGCGTTGACAGCTGCTCACGTTGTTTGCGGGCGGCCGAAAGCTGCTGCTGTCGCTGCTGCAGAAATGCTGCTGCGAATTGTTGCTGCTCGATCTCCGATTGCTGCAACACAGCAGCAGCGTCCTCCGGCAGCGTGGACGTCGCCAGTGTTTGTCGGGCTGAGTCAAGCTCGGTCTGCAGTTGTGGCTGCCGGGATTCCGCACTGCTGATGGCTGCCGCCAGGTGCGCCAGTTGACGGGTCGTCTCCGACTCCGCGGCAGTGTGTGCCTGCACAGCAGCCTTTGCGGCCTGCAGGGCGGCCTGGCTCGGAGCATCCTCGGACTCATGCCACGGATGTTCCGTTGAACCACAGACAGGGCAGGGCGAGTCCGGGTTGAGCTGACTGCGGAGTCGTTCTGCAGCATCGTCGACCGCTAAGATGATCTGTTCAGCCATCTGTCTGGCCGTCTGCAGACTGCGCTGTTGCTGCTCAAGTTGCTCCTGCAAAGCTGTTTGCTGGTCCCGATCAGTCTGCAGCTGCTCTGACAGCGTCTGCAGATCTGTTGCCGCCTTGTCACGCTTCTGCAGAAGTTCGCACAACTCCTTCAGCCGGTCGTGTTCTGATTCCAGTCTCGAAACGGACTTCTCAGGATCTTCTGACTGGAAGTCATCAACAGCCTGTATTGCCTGTTGCAGTGTTTCGGTACGCGTTTGTACCGTCTGAGCCAGCTCGTTGAGTACTGCATCAAATTGTGCCAGCTGTTGTTGCAGCGTTTGCAGTTCGGCCTCGTGCTTGTCCACCGTTGTGCGAGTGGAGCGACGCTCTGCCAGCATACTCTGCAGCGATTCCAGACGGCTGAGCCAGAGATCTCTGCTGGGGGTAAACGTCTCCCAGGCCGAAAGTTGCTGCAGCATCTGCCTGCTGAGTTCGCACGCTTCATTCAGCCCGTCGATTTCTTCACGCAGGGTCTGCAGTGCTTTTGCTGCCTGCTGGTGTTCGGTAGCACGGGTTTGCAGCAACTGCTGAGCGTTACCGACGTTCATCTGCAATTCTGGCAACGCTGCTTCGATCACGCGTGCCTGCTGCAGTGCAGGCTCCGCCTTTCTTGCGATTTGCTGCTGCTCCGCCAACGCCGTTTGAACCCCGGTGAGCAGCTGTTCGGCCGCATCTTTCGCAGTGGATGCCTGCTGCTGTGCCTGCTGCGCAGCTGCATCAGTCTCAGCTCGCTTCTGGAGCTGGTTCACGGCAGATCGTAAAGTATCCACCAGCGAACGTGCCTGCTCAAAAATGATTTCTGCTCGCCGCAGTTCGCTGCGTCGCGGCTCAGCAGCAGCTGACGTTTCGCTGGCGATCTGCAGTGTTTGTTGCGCCTGTTGCAGTTGTTGCTCTGTCGTTCTGAGCCGCTCGAACCACGCCTGACGCTTTTCCGCCTGTTGAGCTGATTGTCTGGTCGTTCGCAGTCCTGCGTCCGCCTGCGCCAGCTGCTGATCCAGTTCGTTGCGTTCTGCCTCAGGCAGCGGTGCCGTGGCAGCGATGGCAGATTCCAGATTGCTGAGTTCTTCCTTGGCTGCCTTTGCCCGGTCATAGACCCGTTTTGAGATGCGTTCGAACTGATCCGTTCCGGTCAGCGTCTGCAGAATTTCAGCCCGCGCCTTGTCGTCGGCCTTCAGGAAGGCGGCGAATTCATTCTGAGCCAGCAAGACTGCGCGAGTGAATTGCTCGAAGGTGAGCCCCACTTTGTCAACAATTGCGATTTTCACTTCGGTCAGTTTTCCACTGGCCAGCAGCTCACCTGCGCCGCTGTTGACATCGCTGCTGCCGCGATAAAGCGCCATCTCCACCTGCTGAAAGCGGCCGTCGGCTTTCCCCCGCGCACGCCGTACCTGCCAGTGAGCGGTATAGACCTGCGCGTCACCGCCTTCAAAAACTACCTCCGACCAGCCCAGCCCGCGGCCGCGGCGGAGCAGGCTTCTGGAGTCCTGCTGCGTCAGGTCATCCAGCTTTTCCGAACTTTTCACCTGGCTGAGCCGTGGTGTGTCGTTGTAAAGCGCCAGGCAGATGGCATCCAGCAGTGTGCTCTTGCCGGATCCGGTGGGGCCGATGATGGAAAATAAGCCGGTAGAGGCCAGCGGTTCGCGAGTGAAGTCAACGACCTGCTGGCCGGCCATGGAAGCAATATCGCAGAGTGCAACGCGGAGAATCTTCATCGCTGCACCTCTTCTTCCAAAAGGATTTCGCGCAGCACCTGCAGGACGGCCGCATCCGGTTCCGTGTTGAAT
>JALRDR010001031.1 GCA_023262145.1 Planctomycetaceae bacterium
CGCCACCAGCAAAAGCACGCTCATTCCCGAGCGTCAGCTGCCTGCAGAGACGACTGCAAAGGACTCACCGGATTCCGTTCCGGCAAGACCGAAAGCTGGCACGTCCGGGCAGCAGCGACCGAATGATTCAGCGACATTGTCGCAGGAAGATACAGTGCTGGCTGACGCTGGAACTGTGCCTCAAATGGAAACCAGCGCTGTACCAGATCCTGATGCCCTGCAGGCCCCACAGATTCCCCCGCTGGTCGATCCGAATGCAGCGGGATCTCCGGACGCCGCAGCACCTCTGAAGCCGGCGATGGAGCCATCGGCAACAGAGAAGCCAACACCGCCGCCTCCCCCACCCCGCTCTGCACCGTTCCAGCTTGCCCTCAAAAGTCCCCAGCACACGGACGCACACGGACAATTACGAGCAATCCTGCCGGACCCCGGCGCACCCACTACCGCGTTTCTGCCACTCATCTGCCAGCAGGATCGCCCGGAGATCACCATTCGTCCGTTTCGGTCATTTCTTGAGGCAATCACAACCTGCTGCAACGGAGTCAAAGTAGATTACCGGCAAACGGCCCCCGACTCGTGGGCCGTGTTCCTCAGCGACGCAACTCCCCCGACAACGCAGGTGGCACAGGTGAAGCTGCAGAGAAACGAAGACACCTCCGCAGCGGAATCTCACCGGCTTGTCTTCAGCTGGTCTGATACAGCCCCCGACAGGGCACTTGCAGCCGTTGTCCGCTGGTGTCCGGTCGAAATCACACTGGAGGGCGATACTCAGGTCTGCCTGCTGGCTGCTCCGGCACGGATTCCCGCCGTCGCTGCAGCCGATCTGCTGCAGCAGCGGTACGAACAGAACGAACACTTCGAAGGCATATTCAGCTGCGTCAGCTTCCTGCAGCTGGCCCCTGCTTACCCTGCTCAGGCGACTCTGCAATTCCACTCTGCAGGCTCCACGCACAGCTTCACACTTCCGTTGACCGATGGTCGGGCGGAACTTCCGGTTCTGGCCTGCGACAGAACCGGACGGATCTTTCCGTTTGATCCCACGGCCGCTCCGCCAGTCGCAGATAATGCCTTCGCAACTCTCCAGTGCACAGTCTCACGGGAGGAACCAGATGCTCCCGATGGCCGATTTCTGCTGGAGCCCCGCTGGGATGCAATCATCCGAGCGCTCGGGGTCCTGCGGATGCAGCAGCTTGACCTCGAGGCCAGACGGCAGGCTCGCAACAGAAAAGCCTCCGGACCGCTGATCCTTGAACAGATTGCTCAGCTTCCGGAGTTTCCTGACACAAATGTGAAGAAGATTTCCGCGATTGAACTGCAAAGCCACCAATCTTCGTATCAGCAATTGAGTCAGCGATTGCTGCAGGTGCAACAGCTCAGCAACGTGAAGTACTGGAGCCGCGAGGAGCTGAAGCAGTCGCCGATCCTCGACCGCAGACTGCAGGAGGTTACGAAAGCCATGCAGAGCCTTCAGCCCAGACTCCGGCAAAGCTCTGACAACGCGCACGCACTGGAGGATCGCTACTCCCGTGAACTCAGGGACGCCAAAGAGGAAAGCGATCAACAACGGCTGCAGAAGGACCTTAATACCGTCAGCGCAATCAAACGGACACTTGCCCAGATGCAGGATCTCACTGAAAAGCTGCTTGCTGAAGAGAAGCAGGAAGCAGATCTTGAAGCTTCGATCTCCCTGCTCCATCGGGTTGCTTCAGAAATTCGTATCCAGTTGCACATTCACGCTGACTTCATCTCAGACACCGGAATCACCACCCGCGTGGACTTCCTCGAATCCACAGCAGCGGGGGAGCAACCATGACACTTGCGGAACTCGAATCGTTCATTCGTGAAATTCAGACGATCCTTGAATCTCCCGCGGAGCCTGCTCACGAGGAACTGATTGATCTCGCCCTCCGCCACGAACAATTTGTCTCCACTGCGCACGATCGCCTCGAAAAGGTTGAGCTTCTGCTCAGCAAAGGACTTCGCAGCGAAGCGTTGGAACTGGCGGAACGAGATCCGGATCTGAATGACGTGCTGGCTACGCTGG
>JALRDR010000011.1 GCA_023262145.1 Planctomycetaceae bacterium
GCCAGATCATCTGCAATGACCAGGCGACCCTGGCGCAGCAACTCTGAGAAGATCGACCGCATTGCGGCGCGATACATCTTCTTGTTGAGCTTTTGCTCGTAGTTGCGGTTACGAGCGGCAAAGGTCACACCACCGGTGCGCCACAACGGGCTGCGTGTCGTTCCAGCTCGTGCCCGTCCGCTGCCTTTCTGCTTCCAGGGCTTTGCGCCGCCGCCACCGAATGTGCCGCAGGTGGATCTGGCCGATCCACGGATTCTGGAGATGACTCTGAAGGAGCGGATTGCCGATCATCGCAACAAGCCTGCCTGCGCCTCATGTCACTCCCGGATTGATCCCTGGGGCATAGCTTTCGAGAATTATGATGCACTGGGTTCCTTCCGAACACAGACTGATGGTCAACCGGTGGATTCGTCAGCGGAGCTGTTTGACGGACAAAAGCTGGCGGGCATGGACGGTCTGAAACGATATTTATTGACAGAGCGGCAGGATCAGTTTGCACGCGCGATTGTCCATAAGCTCACCGCTTACGCACTCGGGCGTGCATTGACCTTCGGCGATCATGCTCAGCTGGAGCAAATGACCGGTCAATTGCGTCGCCGTGGTGACGGGTTGCGGGATCTGATTCACGTGCTGGTCAGCAGCCAGCTATTTCAGACAAACTGAGGCATCAGACGGACGGGAAGTCTTCAATCATGACCATGAAATCCTTCGCAATCGATCGGCGGCGTTTGCTTCAGGGCACTGGGATTGCACTGGCATTGCCTCAGTTTGAGACATTTGCCGACGATTCTGATTCTCCCCGGAAAACTCCGCAGCGTTTTCTGAGTGTTTATCATCCGGACGGTGTTGGTCTGCCGCTCAGGGATGATCCGGCCTGGGAGGACTGGAGCTGGTTTCCTCGCGGCGGTGAGCGGGACTTCCAGTTGACGAAGGTGCTGGATGTTCTGGAGCCATTGCGGTCGGACATCACGATTTATTCCGGGTTATCGCACCCGGCTGTTCGTCGCGTGCACGGTCATTCGAATGCGGACCAGTATCTGACGGGTGCTGATACGAAAGGGCACGGACCGTATCAGAATTCCATTTCCCTGGATCAGGTGATTGCAGCTCATGCCGGTGAGTTTACTCGGCATGCCTCACTGGTGTTGTCGACGAACGGCGGAATTGGTGGGCCGCGTGGAGCGCAGACGCAGTCATTCAATCGCGAGGGGCGTCCAATTCCGGCGCTGAACCGGCCGAAGCAGGTTTTTGACATGCTGTTTGTGACCAGCAGTCAGCAGGCTGCTGCCGAACTGGCGCGAAGCAGAAGCGCGCTGGATTTTCTGATCTCAAGCACTCGATCGCTGGACCGCACACTGTCGCAGCATGACCGCAGGACATTGCAGCAGTATCTGGATGCAGTGCGTGATACGGAGGTCAAGCTTGCAAGGGCACAGCGCTGGATTGAGACACCGGTACCGGAAGTGGACAGCAGCCGTCTGACACTGGACGCAGATCCTCAGGAAGCGAAGCTTTATTTCGAGACGATGTATGAGCTGATTTATCTGGCCTTCAGCAGTGATTCCACTCGGGTGGCGACGTTTCAGCTGGGGCGGGAAAATGGGGAAGGGCCGCACGATCTGTTGTCGAAGGCGGTTGGTCTTGGAGGGGCTCACGGGCTGACGCACGATGTCAAATCGCCGGGTGGCTGGCAGAACCTGGGCACTTACAACCGCTATCAGGCGCAGGAGTTTGGTCGTTTTGTGCAGAAGCTGAAGGACACGCCGGAACCGAACGGGAACGGCAGCATGCTGGACAACACGTTCGCGATGCATGGTTCGGCATCAAGCAGTTTTCATCTGTCGCGGAATTACCCGATCATTTCGGCAGGTGGCGGGAACCTGGGTTTTGACAACGGTCGGTATCTGAAGTTTGGCAGCGGCAATGAGGACAACCAGGCCGGGGCCGGGATCGTGACTGACGCAGGCTGGCAGGGCAAGATGGAGGCAGAGGAGTTACCGTTGGCGCATCTGTTCGTGACGATTCTGCAGCGACTGGGCGTGCAGACGGATACGTTCGCTGGTTACACCGGGGCACTGGAACGCGTGTGAATTTCAGGAATGAGGGCGGCTTCAATATGCGGGTGCAGGTGCCCGGCAGCGGATCATCACGTGTCGGAAAGTTGATCGTGCTTATCTTCGGATACGCTGGTTATTGTTCTGCGACGGTGCCAGCGATGACGTAAGCCAGCAGATCCAGAATCTCCTCGCGCTGCAGGTGATTGATTGTTCCGAGGGGCATCATGGACACTTGTGAGAGCAGCCGTTCTTCGATGTCCGCCTTGCGAACGGTGATTGGTTCGGCAAAGGATTCCTGTCCCCGCAGAACAATTTCCCGCTCAGTCTCTGACTGAATTCGCCCCTGCACGATCTTTCCATCAATCATCTGCAGAATCGTAGACGCATACTTCGGTTCAATCCTTGCCGAGGGGGTGATAATGGACTCCAGCAGTTCGGCCGGAGTTCGTTGCCGGGCCACGTCAGTCAGATTGGGGCCGATGCCCGCCAGTTCCTCTTCGATGCGGTGGCACTGTGCACAGCCTGCCGAACGGAACAGGGTCTTACCTCGCTCCAGCGATCGTCCTTCCTGCAGCGCAGGAAGGTCCTGTTGCAGATCCGCGACGGACCAGTTGCGGACAAACTGCCGTTCGGGTGGCAGTGAAGAAATCCACTCGCGGAACAGGGCCACCGCAGACTCATCCACGCGATGGGTGACCAGCGGGGGCATCTGACCGGCACCGCGACGGGACAGTCGTGCCAGGAGAACGGATTCAGCGGGATTGCCGGGCGCAATAATCCTTGGGTTGGCGAGGCCAAACGTGGCATGCTGAGCAAACTCACCGACGATCCGCATATCCGCCAGCTTTGTGTTGAATTCCAGTTCCATGCGGGCATTGCCACCACCGGCGGCAACGTGGCAACAGGCGCAGTTGGTCTGCAGATACGATTTTGCTCGATCCGTCAGTGAGGTTGTGGTGTCTGCGGGGTTGACGAGCCGCGGGTGATTTTCGTCAGATGGCGGTTTGTAGCCGGTGAGCAGACCGATATGTGCCAGCGTGCGGAGCTGATTGTCGCTGGTGCCGGAATAATCAAAATCACGATTCATCTGCAGTTCACTGAGTCCCAGCACGAACTTTGCGGCACGAGCATGACAGGACATGCATTCGGATCGTGCGGGCACACGCCACGTCTGGTCATTTGCCAGCGTGATGTCAGTTCCGCTGCTGCCGACCAGTACTGCGTCTGTCTGGTTTTCGTTCCAGAGATACGAATAGCCCTGCCATTCGTCCTGTTGTTTCAGCAGGACACGGGTTTCGAGTCGTCGGTTCTGTTGGGGATCGGTCTGACGCTCGGCCAGGAACAAAGTCTGAACGAGTACCGAGCGATCGGGAAAGTTCCAGCCGCGCTGGCCTGTAAACGCTATCTGCAGGTCATCTGGAACAGCGATGAACCGCTCGGCCTGCGCTCCGTCAGCCCACCCCGGGGAGACAACGTCATACGGAATCACGCCCGCAGCCACGCGGTGATCGGCAACGGATTCGAAGAGTCCTGTGGCTGACAGATGCGTGGGAAATTCGGGAAGTTCGTTTAGTCGATCGAGCTGTGGATTTCGTTCGAGGCGATGGATGCCGAGCGTCTGATCCACGACCAGCATCTCACCGCGATGGGAGTTTGAGAAAGCGACGATGTGAAGAGTGGTATCTGCGATCTCGTGATGCAATGTAACCTGTTGTCCGTCGTGTCGACCGGCCCAGATCTTTCCGGAGGAGTGGTCTCCGTAGATGTAGGCTCCGGTAAGATCCGGCAGTTGCTTTCCCGCATACACCACGCCACCGGTGAGTGATCGAGCCTCCGTATGATGATGCTCAAACGTGGGTGTGGCGAGTGTCCCGGGCCCAAGTTCGCGATTGGCGTAGAACGGGTGGCTGCCCTCGTAAACGCTCCAGCCATAGTTTTCGCCCTTGCGCAGCAGATGAGCGGTTTCCCAGAGATCCTGACCGTTGTTGCCGACCCAGATCTGTCCGGTGCTGCTGTCGATGGACATTCGCCAGGGATTCCGCAGTCCGATGGCCCACCATTCACCACGGGCGCCGGGAATGTCCAGAAACGGATTGTCGGGGGGAATGGAATACGGCATTCCGTCAGCCGGATGATTCACATCGATCCGCAGCACACCGCCGAGCAGGTTGGTGACATCCTGAGCGGACAGCCAGGTATCCGAATCACTGGTGCCGTCACCGGAAGTGATATACAGCATACCGTCGTGACCAAAGACAAGGTCACCCCCATCGTGCCCCATGGATCGCCACTCGATGATCTGAACAGCAGAATTCGGATCGCAGCTGGCCGTGCCATCGCTGTGCATGACTGTGTAGCGGGTCACACGATTGACGCGTTCACTCTCACCAGTGG
>JALRDR010000140.1 GCA_023262145.1 Planctomycetaceae bacterium
GCCCGGTGCACGATGCCCTTCACTGCATCGTTCACAAACCACCGTAACCACGGCGGTGGCGATCCTCTTTGTTCCGTCTCTTCCACTGCTTAACTCAGTTCCATCCAGGACCTCTGTTCGGCCACGACAGGACGGCAGGTACCCCAAATGGATCAGCCTCTGTTGTGAACAATCTTCTGAGACCGCTTCAAATTACGCTGCCGTTCATTTTGCTCTGCCCTGGGCATCTAAATTGTACGGTTTCCAGAACTTAACAGTTGCCGGGCAAATCCGAAAACTGACGACCTGACAAAATCCCGGGACTTCAGGGAAGTCCGTGGGGAAAACCACCAATTGTAAAGATACAGAAACAATGGCGTTCAGATACCTTTACAGAATGGAACACATCCCTCATTCGAGCACTGCGGAATCTGCATTTTGTGCGCAGTTGAGGAGACACAACCTCAGATGCGGCACATCCTGTTCCCTTTTTCACTGTCGGTGCCTGTTCTGCTTTATTTACCGCCTCCTGCTGAGCGGCAGGAGGTGGGGCACCGTGGTCCACAAGCGACCTGCCTGTTGTTGCCGAGTCAGCCTGGTCCCCGATTGCAGTTCTGCGTTGCGTATTCGAGCAATGCCGGTTCGAGCGGCCTTGCAATCCGCC
Organism: Planctomycetaceae bacterium; assembly: GCA_023262145.1. GTDB lineage: Bacteria > Planctomycetota > Planctomycetia > Planctomycetales > Planctomycetaceae > SXXK01. Next base: position 644 of record JALRDR010000140.1, read on the forward strand.
TGGCCTGAAAAAATCTCTCTGCTGGCTTCCGTATTCAGGGCATCTTCCGAAATTCGGCAGCGCACTCTAGAATCTGAACCCAATGAAGCTCAACCTGCCGGACGCCGGGGTGGCCCGGGAGTGTGAAATCCCGTTTCTTCAAACGCTGTTCCAGTTGTGAAAATTGAATCATGACCCGATCGATGGACAAAATCGTTGCCCTTTGCAAACGTCGCGGCTTCATCTTCCAGAACTCCGAAATCTACGGCGGTCAGAACGGCTTCTGGGATTACGGTCCGCTGGGCACAGAGCTGAAACGAAATGTTCGCGGTGTCTGGTACGACGACATGGTGGCCACCCACAATGAACTCGTCCAGGAAGAATCAGCTCCGTCCACTTACCAGATGGTCGGTCTGGAAACTGCAATCATTATGCATCCTCAGGTCTGGAAGTGCTCCGGGCACTACGATCTGTTTCACGACATGATGGTGGACTGTCATGCCTGCAAGGGACGTTTCCGACAGGATCACATCCCTGCAACCGCCTGCCCTCAGAAACCCAGTAAAACGGTCGGTGAACATACCGGCTGCAGTCTGACCGAGCCCCGGGAGTTCAACCTGATGATGAAGACCATCATCGGGGCACTTGGTACGGAAGAAGATGCTGCGTTCCTGCGCCCTGAGACGGCTCAGGGTATCTTCGTCAACTTCCGCAACGTTGTGGACAGCAGTCGAGTCAAATTGCCCTTCGGAATCAGTCAGGTCGGCAAGAGCTTCCGCAACGAAATCACACCTCGTAATTTCACCTTCCGATCACGCGAATTTGAGCAGATGGAAATTGAATTCTTCTGTCATCCGGATCAGTCACGTGACTGGTATACCTACTGGCGTGATCGACGCTATCGCTGGTATCAGAAACTGGGCATCAGTTCCGAGCGACTGATTCTGCGTGATCACCACCAGGAAGAACTGGCTCATTATTCTGTGGGCACCGCTGATATCGAGTATGCCTTCCCGTTCCTTAATGAGGGTGAGTACGGCGAACTGGAAGGGATCGCTCATCGCGGTGACTTTGACCTCAGATCACACATGGAGGGCAAGCTTGCCAAAGACGCCAATGGAGAACTGGCGGTTGAACTGACTGCAGACGGGCAGCCCAAACACCGTGGCAGCGGCAAGGATCTCACTTACTTTGATGATCAGCGACGAGAACGCTTTCTGCCGCACGTCATTGAGCCGTCCGCTGGAGCAGATCGTGCTACGCTGGCATTCCTGTGTGAGGCGTATCACGAAGACGCACAACCCGACGACAAGGGCGACATGCAGGAACGCGTGGTGATGAAGTTCCACCCGCGACTGGCCCCCGTCAAGGCAGCCGTCTTTCCGCTCATAAAAAAAGATGGCATGCCGGAAAAAGCCATGCAGGTCTACGGAGATCTCAAGGCTGCCGGAATTTCTGTGCAGTATGATCAGCAGGGAGCCATCGGTCGCCGCTATCGTCGCCAGGACGAAATCGGAACTCCTTACTGCCTGACAATCGACGGTGACACTGCTGAGGACGGTTGCGTCACAATTCGCGATCGCGACTCGCTTACCCAGGAACGAATTCCAGTCAACCGCATCGTTGATGAAATCCAGTCCCGCCTGCGTGGCTGAACCCACCTGGCCGAAAGACAGACCGTATCCGTTTTCAGATCAGGACAAGGCTACAATGACGCAAGAGCGGATTCTGACACACGATCAGTTGCTGGAACTGAAACGCTGGAATACTCCTACCATCTACAATGGATGGGAGCAGATTACTCGCCGTGACCACTGCGCCGATGCGTTCAACCTCGAAGAGACTCGCGACTTCATGCCCCAGATGGGGCCTATGGTTGGTTACGCCGTTACGGTTCGGATTGAGCCTTCCAACCCTGAACATCGCCGCACCCGACCGACGGCCACTGCGGAATACCGCAGATATCTGGCTTCTGTTCCCGGCCCAAAAATCGTTGTCATCCAGGACCTCGACAAGCCAGCGGTCATCGGATCATTCTGGGGCGAAGTGAACGCCAACGTGCATCGCGCTCTCGGCTGCGTGGGAACCATCACCGATGGTGCAATTCGGGACCTCGACGAAATGACCAATGCCGGTTTCAAGGCGCTCGCACGCCGACTTTGTGTCGGCCATGCTGCTGTGCAGCCGGTTGAATTCAACTGCGAAGTGGAAGTCTTTGGACGCAGGGTTGCTCCCGGAGACCTGATCCACGCAGACAAACATGGCTTTATTGTACTCAATGAACAGGAGCAGTCCGGGATTCTGGAAGCTGCCCGCTTCATGGATTCCAACGAGTGTCGTACTGTGATCGATGC
>JALRDR010000153.1 GCA_023262145.1 Planctomycetaceae bacterium
GCGGTGCCACCCACCGGTCAGTCCCCACCGGTCAGTTGGCGCGCCGGCAATTCCGGAGCTGCAGAGAAGCTTCCCGGTGCCACCCACCGACCTTCATTACCACGGGCTGCAATGCCTGTCCTCGATCGCCCCTGATTGCGGTTTCCCGACCGTGCCACCCACGCGTCCTGAAAGGTGCCACCCACCGGCGTACCGTACACCGGCGCAGCTTTCCGGTACCACCCACCAGAAACAGCCCTCAACCGACACATGCAACACGTCCTCGGTGCCACCCACCTTTCGTCCCAGACGAATCGCGTCTATCATCGGTGCCGTTCGTCATCCTTCCTCGGTGCCACCCACCTGTTATCCACCTGTTATCCAACGCCCACCTGTTATCCAACGCCCACCTGTTATCCAACGCCCACCTGTTATCCAACGCCCACCTGTCATCCAACCGCCATCGGTGCCACCCACCAGAAACACCCAGCAGAAACAGCCCTCAACCGACACTTGAGACAAACTTCGTTGAAGCGACTTCGCCTGAGCTACTTGCGCTGCCGTTTCTACGACGGTTCGACTTGAGCTTGCTCAGACCACCCGAACGCTGCTCAACGAAGCCAGAACCACCGAGATTCCTCCGGAGCCATCCACTTCGAACTTTCCTTCCTTCACTTTGAACTTTCCGACGCCCCAATTCACTCTCCCCCGAACGCCCCAATCTCCCCGGTACCATCCACCCACCGTCCTCCACCCACCGTCCCCAATGGTCCAGGTGCGAAAAAAGTCCCTTGTAGCTCTGTGGAAATGCGTGGTTCTGGCTTAGCGTATTCTTCCAGCGTGGGTGGCACCAATGAAATTGAGCCCGGTGGGTGACAACGAGAATCCCGGGTTACTTCCTGATGAGAGTTGGAATTCTAATGCATCAACATTGAGGCAACCGACCTGACGAGTTGCACCGCGGGAATCACTTTACGAACGTGGGTGCGATCGACAGCATATCGCGCAGGTGTTGCCACGACACGGTTACAGAATAACCAGATCCCTGCTATCCGCGACTTCCATAGCTAATGCACGTTGCCATGGGGCAATACCATACCCCGGAGTTGCTCACTTCCTGGCAGCACTCGCAGCGATTCTCAGCGGCACAATCAGCTGACCTGCAGAGGATCTTAACGTTAGCGGTGTCGGGGGCGTGTCGCCGAACAACCGCATTCGAAGATAGTACACCTCGCCAACGATCGCTGGAAACCTATCTCAGCTGCCCAGTGGCCTGAAAAGGCAGTATGCAATCACCTGTGAATTGCCTCTGATTCTCGCCCCGATCTCGGACCTGAACTCGAAATTTGCCTGGCGACTTCCAGCCGGGATTCAATATCAGATCCCTCAATTTGCAGTTTGAAGCCGCCATCAGCTGGCACTCGCAGCGGCCCGACGCACACGTCTCACTTCTCGAAATGCACGTCTACTCTCGACTCTGCCGGCAGCGTCGCGAAAGTACCTGCTGAATCGTCTGACCATTCTCAGCCACGTATCAGCATCTACCTGTAATCGCTGCATTAACACTGAAATCTTCGGGGAACAAATGCCTCCGGATCTTTGTGTAGACTGATTTGCGGTCCACTCAAGCAGGCCGATGTACTGATCCAGTGTCATCGGAAGACAACCATGATTGCTCGCTCGACGAGTTGCTGACTTCCTTCGAATCGCCGCATGCAGCGGTATCGGCGACATCCATCCTGAGAGTTGTCCATACTCACACCGCAACACAAACGCATGGGGATCTGTCAATCTCAGAGCAACCTGGTAATCGCCAATGCGATCTCTTGCGCTGGTGAATGTGCAGTCTGCAGCAGACCGCGCGAGCCCGGCGCGCACAGGGTTCAGATCCACATAGACCATGCAGGCTGCGACTGCCGTCTCATCGAGCAGCGGCACCGCCCGAAAGCGACCGTCCCAGAAGCGACCAACAACGTCATCTTCTCTATTAGCACGTCGAGCAATCGGTTCGGCCAGACATCGCATGAACCATGAAATATCTGTAAGTCGCCTCCGGCGTTCCCTGAGTCCTGACTTATCAATGCAGAGAGCATTCAATTCCTGTGCAGTCGGAACGGCCGGCGAACCAATGGGATTCCTTCGTTTCGGGAACAGATTCCACCACTGCTTTGCCACTTGTTCGTCCGTCCAGTCACGCACAAGGTCCGGCCGCGTTCGAACCACAACATGCAGATGATTGCTCATGACTGCATAGCCCATGACGTCCAGCGCGAAGATTCCGGCAAGTTCCTCCAGCCGTGCACGGATCCATTCCTTGCGATGAGAATAGTCCCGACCGGTGACTGGATCTTCTCCGCAAAGAAACGAACTTCTGACGCAACGGTTCATCAGATGAAAGACCTGTACTTCGTCTGGTGCGCAGATTTCAAAGCGATTGATGCGAGGCATGAGACCCAGTCCATTGCTGGTGGAAGAAGCGGATTCCAACCAGCGTAAGGGTACTACTTATTTACTCCAGTAAAACTTTTTTTCACGAAGCTGAATCGGCCATCTTGTGACCGGTAGTGACACCTGTTGCGCCACGTTGACTTTGATCAACTTGATTTCACTCGGCTGCAATCACGTCACACAAGTGGGTGGCACCGGGCAGATAGAGATGAAACGTGGGTGGTACTGGCAAAACGATGTTGGCGCAATGGGTGGGCGGTACCGGGGAAACCATGGGTGGGTGGTACCGGGGAAACGACACATTGACTTTGATCAACTTGATTTCACTCGTCTGCAATCATGTCACAAGTGGGTGGCACCGGGCAGGTAGAGATGAAACGTGGGTGGTACTGGCAAAACGATGTTGGCGCA
>JALRDR010000396.1 GCA_023262145.1 Planctomycetaceae bacterium
GCATCGAGCAAATGGCCCCCTATGGCCGTGCGCAACGCCTGTTTGAGCGCCACGGCGGCTTTGCACTGGTGCTTGGGCGGTTCTTCGGCCCGGTCGCCGCATTCGTGCCCTTTGCGGCTGCAATTGCCGAAATGGCTGCTCCACAAATCGCCATGAGACCGCAGCAAGGACCACGGAAAGTGCCAGCAGTCCGAGACGCAGCGGAATCGTCAGTTCTGCAGCCGATCCACAGCGAGCAAACGCCAGCAGCGGCCAGTGCCAGAGGTACAGCGAATAACTGATCAGGCCGATGCCTGTGAGCAATCGCAATGAAAGCAATTGCGTCAACAGATCGTTCCGCTGCCCACTGACGGCAATCAGCAGCATGGTCGCTGCGCAGGGCAGCAACGCATTCACTCCGGGAAACGAAGTGGTAGTACCGTAGAACACTCCACACCCGATGATGGATGTCATTGAGAACCAGCCGAGCGTCTGCCCGCATCGAGGCCACGTCTGTGGCCAGGCCGGCAGGAACCATAATAACGAGCCGCACAACAACTCCCACGCCCGTGTCGGCAGCAGGTAGTAACTTGCCCCAGGAGAGTTCATGACGCCCCAGCAGCTGAATGCAAGGGAACTGAACCACGTTGCCAGCAGCAGTCGACCAATGCCCCGCGGCCCCAATTTCAATGGCAGGCGGAACAGCAGTGGAAACAGCAGATAAAACTGTTCCTCCACCGCCAGCGACCACATGTGCAGCAAGGGCTGCAGTTCCGCCGCCTGCTCGAAGTATCCCGCAGCTTTCCACGCATCCACGTTGGCCAGCAACAGCTGTTGAGCCATGACAGCCTGTCCCAGTCTCTCCAGATCTCGCGGCAGCAGGAGCAGGTAACCTGCCGCCATCACGACCACCAGCAGTACCAGCACTGCGGGAAACAGGCGGCGAATTCGCCGACTCCAGAATTGTCGCAGCGAGAACTGCCCGGCCTGCTGATCCTTTAGAATCTGTCCGGTGATCAGATAACCGGACAGCACAAAGAACACGTCGACACCGATAAACCCGCCACTGCAGGCCAGTCGCGCGTGGAACAGCAGTACCAGCAACACAGCAATTGCTCGAAGTCCGTCAAGTTCGGGTCGATATCTGTACATCATCTTCGGGCAGAAATTGTGTTCCAGTTGCGACGCGGTGGCTCTGAACGCATTCACGTTGAGTCTCTGCCGTGCCAATCACAGACTTCTCGACAATCACCTGCGCGATGCGAAGTCCGCGGAGAGTTTACTGTAATCGACTGAGGAACTCATCTGCACTGGAATATCACAGGGTCGGCGGTTGTGCACTACTGCGGTGCATGCGCGGCGCCCGCAGAGATCATATTTTCTGCCGGCTGAACTCACGGCAGGGCCTTCTGAGCGGCAGTGATCAGCTGCTGCTGTGACCGACAGCACGCAGGCGGTGGAGCAGGATGAGGTTGAACAATCTGGGACGCAGCTGAATGCAATTCTGCCAATGCCAGGATGATGGCGGACCATTGCTGACAGCTGCGTCTGTCCGCAGTGGCACCGGTGAACAGCGGCATTGGTAAGGCGTTTTTGAAAGATCGACGGCTGCAAGTCTGCTGAAGCAAGAAGCAGATAGTTTCGGCGCCCGGCTGTGGGTTCCGCAAACGTCTCCCGTGTGTGGGGACGGTATTCAGGGCTCACCAAATCGAGCATCCGCAGTGCGGCCGGGGAGATGACTGGTGGGAGCAAATCCGGCAAAGGAGTGGGCCGGCGGTTGTTGAGAGGAGTATGCAGCATTGGCACTCAGATCGCGTTTGCCTGATCGCCTGATGATGGCAGCGGGCGGCTTCTGCGGTCAACAGTCAAGGAGCAGCAGGCAGCATGTGACGGGCAACCGGCAGATTGACTGTGATTGGATGAGAGATTGTGCTGGCCCGGATGCGCGCGTCAGATCTGGCAACGACGATGAAGTTATGACGAGGCAGGTGACGGCGACGCGATAGCGGCGGAGCAATAGGATGGGTCTGGAGCACCAAAACCAAAAACCGTACCTAAAAACACTGTTTCAGGTACGGTTTCAGGTACGGTTGAAAGTCGGGCTAGCGGGATTCGAACCCACGACCTCTTGACCCCCAGTCAAGCGCGCTAGCCAGGCTGCGCTATAGCCCGAGTGGGGCGGATGGTAGCAGACACAGACTGGTGCCGCAATTGTTGTCCGCTCATGATTCTCCGCTGACGGAATTCCCCTGGGGCGGACTGCTTGTTCGCGATTCCATGCTGATTCTGTCACTGTTTTCGCGTCGGTTGTCTCGATTCTGGTGACCAGTGAAGGGATCCCGGTTTCCGCCGTGCCTGGCGTGCATTTTCAGTGTCTCCTGCTAGACTTCTTCTGCAATGATCAACAGCATCTTCCGGGGTCCTCAAGGGCTCGTGCCGGAACGCTTCTTTCTGTTCATTTGCCATCATTGCCGCAGAAATCCCAGCCATGTTTACGGGTCTGGTTGAAGGTCAGGGAACCGTCACAAAGGTACAGCCTTTGCCCGTCGGAATGCGCCTGACTGTTGCTCCTGAGGCCTCCTGCTTTCTCGCCTCCGAAACAGCTTTGGGTGACAGCATTTCCATCTGCGGCTGCTGTCTGACGGTTGTCGAACGCGATGATGCCTGTCTGGCTTTTGAAGCGGGCGAAGAAACGCTTTCCAAAACCACGCTGGGCAGTTTCCGGCAGGGCACTCGCGTCAATCTTGAACGCTCTTTGCTCCCCAGTTCACGTCTGGGTGGACATTTTGTGCAGGGGCATGTGGATGGCACTGCGGCGGTGCTTTCTGTGGACCAGGATGGCGAATGGACCACGATCTGGTTCAGTCCCGCAGAGGCTCAGCGACGTCTGCTTGTTCCCAAGGGTTCTGTCGCCGTTGACGGCGTCAGCCTGACGGTCGTGGACGTCAGTGAACGGGGATTTTCGGTGGCACTGATTCCGCACACGCTGGCAGTGACGACGCTGGGCCAGCTGCAGGCCGGTGGTCGCGTGAATATTGAAAACGACATCCTCGGCAAGTACGTGGATCATTTGCTGGCGGCACGATTGGGTGGTCTGCCAGCAGAAAACCTTCCCGGATCGCTCCTGCAGAACCTGTCCGAATCCGATTACAGTAGTCCTCCCGAAAGTCAGTCTTCCTGATGAAAGATGTAGCCCGTCAGACTCGAACTCATCTGATGTCGTTGTTGCGGCGACACGGTCTGAACCCGCGCGGAGATCTGGGACAGAATTTTCTGATCGATGTGAACCTGATTGAATTTGCTGTTCGTCGAGCAGACCTGTCGGAACAGGATGTCGTTCTGGAAGTGGGAACGGGTACGGGCGGCATGACTGCCTTCCTTGCTCAGCAGGCAGGTCGTGTGATTTCCGTGGACATTGACAGGAACATGTCGAAACTGGCACAGGAGGCCGTCGCCGACTGCGACAATGTCACGCTCATCAATTGCGACATTCTGAAGAACAAGAACACGCTTGAGCCTGAGGTTATCGACGTCATTCGGCAGCAGCTTGCCGCAGTGTCTGACAGTCGGCTCAAACTGGTGTCCAACCTGCCTTACAGTGTCGCCACACCGGTGATTTCCAACCTGATCGCGTCGGATCTGCCGTGGCAGCGCATGGTCTGTACAATTCAGTGGGAACTGGCTGTGAAGATGGCTTCCGAGCACGCTCGCAGTACCTACGCGGCTCTGTCTGTATGGATTCAGTCGCAGGCCAGCGTGCGAATTCTGCGGCGGCTGGGACCGAACGTTTTCTGGCCGCGGCCGAAGGTGGATTCCGCGATTGTGAGTATCTGGCGTTATCAGGACGCCGCCGATCGAATCGTGGAGCGACCGTTTTTTCAGGACTTTCTGCGGCGAATGTTTTCACAGCGTCGCAAGCATATTCGCAGCACTTTGTGCGGGATGTACGGCAAGCAACTGAGTAAGGCTGAAGTGGATGAAATGTTAGCGGAACTTCAGTTCGACCCGGAGACACGAGGGGAATTGTTGCCGGTAGCAGAGCTGATTCGACTGGGAAATGGTGTCTGCCGCCGAATCAGGGGAATCCCGCAGCCTGCTGCAGAGGCCGAACAGGCGCTGCAGCTTGATGCTCCCAGTACTGAAATTGTTGACGAGCACCAACGGGGTGAGGATTAAGCGAGAATCAGGGTCAGATCAACGGAGCAGTGTCAGGTCAGCTGATCCCGAAACAGAACGAAACAAACAGACATTCTGCCGGTTTCACCGGCGTAGCAATGGGAAGATTCAGGGAACGACCTCCAGATCGCTCTCATGCGGAAGGAAGAAACATGCTCGACAGAATTGCCTATCGTGGTCTCACCTTCGACGACGTCTTGCTGGAGCCGGGCTACAGTGAGCTGATGCCCTCAGAAGTCAGCATCAGTTCTTTTGTGACTCGCAACATCAGTGTGGAAACTCCAATTCTCAGCAGTCCGATGGACACGGTCACGGAAAGTGATATGGCCATTGCGATGGCACAGCTGGGTGGGATCGGGATTATCCACAAGAACATGAGTGTTGAGCAGCAGGCGTTGCAGGTAGATCGCGTGAAACGCAGTGAGAACGGGGTGATCGTGGATCCTGTAACGCTGCCGCCGGAAACCCCTGTCGGCAAGGCAGCTCAGCTGATGGATGAGCGAAATATCGGCGGGGTACCGATTACGGTGGGCGGCCGACTGGTGGGCATCCTGACTCGTCGCGACCTGCGATTTCTGGAAAGTCGGGAGATGCCGGTATCGGAGGTCATGAGCAAGGAGAATCTTGTGACAGCCCCGGAGGACACCAGTCTGGAGCGGGCGGAGCGGATTCTGCTGGAAAACAAGGTTGAGAAACTGTTGCTGGTGGATGATGACTACCAGCTGCGGGGGCTGATCACCATTCGCGACATCGACAAAAACCTGCAGTTTCCGCGAGCATCAAAGGATTCACGCGGTCGTCTGCGGGTTGGCGCTGCAGTGGGCGTTTTTGATCTGGAACGAGCTGCTCAGCTTGTGGCAACCGGTGTTGACGTTTTGGTCGTGGATAGCGCACATGGGCATTCCAGGAATGTTGTGGAGACAGTGCGCCAGATCAAAGCTCAGCTCAGCATCGATGTTATCGCCGGCAATGTGGCGACAGCTGAGGGAGCAAAAGCTCTGGCTGACGCAGGTGCCGATGCCGTGAAAGTGGGCATTGGGCCGGGGTCGATCTGCACCACACGGATTATTTCCGGGATTGGCGTTCCGCAGCTGAGTGCAATTTCTCATGCAGCCGGGGCCCTGTCCGGAACCGATATTCCTGTCATAGCTGATGGTGGAATTCGTTTCAGCGGGGATATCACCAAGGCACTTGCAGCCGGAGCTCAGACCGTGATGGTCGGGGGTCTGCTGGCGGGTGTGGATGAAAGTCCCGGTGAGATGATTCTTTATCAGGGAAGGAGCTTCAAGCGTTACCGAGGTATGGGATCGCTGGGAGCGATGGTGAAAGGAAGCAGCGAACGCTATCGGCAGGGACACGAAGCCGGCGACCAGACCAAGCTGGTACCGGAGGGAGTGGAAGGTCGCGTTCCCTACAAAGGAGCCCTGCAGCCGCTGATGTATCAGCTGACGGGTGGATTGCGATCCGGCATGGGTTATGTCGGAGCGTCGTCTGTCCGTGAGCTCCGTGAGAAAGCTCGCTTTATTGAGATTTCTGCGGCTTCAGTTCGGGAGAATCATCCGCATGACATCGCAATCACTCAGGAAGCTCCAAACTACTCCGTGGAAAGCAGCGCTAAGGATTAGGGTCCTTGCTGTTCTGCTTGCCGCCGCTGTGTGCCCGCCAGCAGGCCAGGCGGACGAACCGGAGCTATCGACGGCAGAGCAATATCAGCAGCAACTGGACCTGCGACTTAATGGTTTCCAGGATTGGTTTTCGTTCCGCAGTGCGGGTGATTTCTGGGCCCGAGAGAATGCCCGAGTACAGCGGACCGGATCCTTGTTTCTGGACAAGCCGCTGGAAGACATTGTGGAGCCGCATCTGCTGGAAATACCGCCTCCGCAGGCGGTCGATACGTTTGACCAGAAGCCGATTATTGCCACGGTTTCGGCAACTGCTGATCCAGTGGATGAGCCTGCAGAAGCAGCGTTGAGCACGACCTCCAGCCGTCTGAAGACGGACATTCGGTCCATTCAGCCATCATTGAGTTATGCCTTGAAGGACATTCCGCCAGAGCAGTTGCCGCCAGATTTCGCGGCTGGACTGAATGCCGGGGAGTACGTAGCGCGCAAGGTCACACCGACTGTCCTGCAGTGGGCCCCGACCAACTTCTACCACTACCCGTTGTATTTTGAAGATCCGGCACTGGAGCGATACGGTCACACGTATTCGCCGGTGGTGCAGCCGTTTGTATCCACGGCGCGATTTGCCGGACAGCTGGTCGGGCTGCCGTACCAGATGGCAATTCACCCTGTCAATTCCCGGCAGTATTCTCTGGGCTATTATCGCCCCGGCGAATACGCTCCGAAAAAACTGTATCAGATCCCCTTCAACGAGGAAGCGGTGATCATGGAAGCTGCAGTGCTGACAGGCCTGATCCTGATTCTGCCGTGAGCCTGGTCTTCCGCAGCGAGCCGTGTTGCGGATTCTTTCCTGTTCCTGCCGACTTGACTGTCGGATCGGATTCTCGTGCAGTCGCTACCGGAAAACGCTGGTGACAGAGACTGGCGTTTCGGCCCGGACACTTCACAGCGTAAGGATTTCTGCGTTTGGCGGCAGATTTGACGCAGGGGAACCATCAGTACGAAGCGATTCCGGTTCTGTCTGATGGGGCGAACTGCCGTGCGGGCAGTTACGTTCAGAAACTCCTGCTCCGCGTTCGCGGCAAATCCTGCGGTTGCTGTACGACTGCCGGGGTGAGTGCCATCGCTGTTGTGAAGGGGCTCAATCGGGGCTGACGACAGGGAGCGGGGCAGGACACTGCGTTCAGTGGAAGGGCGAAAGGCCAGTACCAGACGTCCCCGGGGCACAGAGTTGTGCTGTGATGCAGTGGCCAACAGTGCCTGCGGCAGTCGGTGAATGTCGGAAGCAAAAGCTTCGGGCCAGTAGTGCGACCTCAGCACTGTCGGCGAGCGGCCACTGGGATTTGCGGGGCGAGCCTGGGAGTGGCAGAAAGAGACTGCGAACAGGAATCAGGTCAGGCAGCATCTGTGAGCGGTTTTGTTTTTCGCCAGACAAATGCCAGCAGCAGCCCTGAGATCAATCCCAGAAAAATACCCTGCATGGCAGGTAATCGAAACTGTTCAAGAAGGGTGATCCGCTGCAGGTTGACTGTTCCCACCAGCGGCGGAACCTTCTGTCCCCAGTTATCTGCCAGAAATCGGTCTCGCCAGCGTTGATACACAACGGTGAATTCAGCAAGCAGTTCCAGCTTTTTCCCGACGATATCTGAATCGGTGTCCGGGGTCTGGACGATGTCTGCACGCAAGGCCGAACAGCCCGCACGATACACACCGTAGAGCGGGTCGACAAACAGACTGGAGTCCATGACCGGGAATGCTCCCGGGCGGATATCGTGCAATGCTTCGGTCTGCGCATCGACATCTGCGACTGAGACATTGAATTCAGACTGAATTGCGTCCACGACGTCAAAGAACTCTCGCATGGACGTCTGCAATGCGGCTGTGCGGATAGTTTTCTTTTCTGAATACTGGCCGTGGAGCATCTCCAGAAGATTCAGGAGATTGTCTTTTGCAGAAATGTCGCGGGTGATCTGGACATGAACCCCGGGCGTTGACAGGAATGTGACCTGCAGTTTGCCCGAACTCTGCGCTGCCGCGCCCCACAGGTACTGGATTTCTCCCTGAAGGGCCTTCATTTCACTGCGGCCATCACCATGTGCTGTGCTCAACGGCAAGCGAATGTCAACGCCGGCTATGTGTGTGTCGTTGCGGGCATTGAAGACGAGGATGGCGACTGCCAGCAATACGCAGACGGTGATCAGCAGGGGGTGTTCGCGGCCAAGGCGCCAGACGTAATGCCCAGGATCCTCAAAGAACCCGGTGACCGTTTCTGTGTTCCCGTCAGTTTCTTCAACGAGCATCAGGTTTTCACCCTGCAAAGACTGCCGCACGCCGTCGGCATTGTTTCTGCTGGACAGCGGCGTGCATTGATTTGGTGCAGTGCACCCGCTGTTTGTTCGCATCAGACGCGACGGTCCGACTGTGTCGGAGCTGAAAGTTCTCGATTGAGCAGTCAGGCGTGAGGTGTCGCACGATCGGGACGCGTGTGATCGTAACAGACTCCCCACGGATGAGCCTCGGATCTTCCGTCATCCTTGTGAATGGTTGAGTCGAAAGTCCAGCACAGCCTGCCATTGCAGCCGGGGCAAGAGCCCTTCTGGTGGCGAGGCAGTTCTTGCACGCGGTCTGACTGGTCAGTCAGCAGCATAGCCTGATGTTAGCCGGGTGTGAACAGGACCTACAACTTTCAACCATCACTTGCGGGGCCGGGAACATCTGGATGTCAGAATTATCCTGATTCTTAAGTCGGAATGGCTGCGGATGTACTTCTGCAATACCGGTGCTTCGCGCATGGCAGTTTGATTACGGGGCGGCCAGCGGTGAATTTTTGCGGTGGGAGTGTGGGAGGAATCGGTAAAACTGTTAGGATCCGAATTCGCCATCCTGGTCTTGTTTTTGAGGAACTTCAACAGCGTTTTTGCGTCTATAGCGAATGCCGGGGGTGAACGGAGCATGGCGTCTGCGGAGGCAATTCAGGGTAATTGACAAGCCGAGTTCCATGGTTTGTGAGCTAGTTTGTTGATGGATCCGCTGGTTTATCGAGTGGAGACGTGCGGATGTTCACTGGTGAATTTTTGTGGCGTGTGTAGCTGTGGCGTGAATGTTCATTGGTGATTGCTGCGGGCGGCATTTGGTAAAGCGCTGCAGGGGCAAGTTGAGTTGCCCTGCTGAGGTATGCTCGTTTGTGAATGCCGGTTTTTGAATGCCCGGTGAACTGCAGTCAGAGGAATTGCGATTGGAGGCAGTGGTCTGACGGCTGATGGCAAAGATGTCCGAACGATGTCCGAAAGATGTCCGAAAGATGTCCGAAAGATGTCCGAAAGAACGGATCGGCTCCGACTAGCGTCAGGTGCCC
>JALRDR010000193.1 GCA_023262145.1 Planctomycetaceae bacterium
GTAGCCTTGCCGTTTCTGCAGAGAACCAAGGTAGTCCAGCGACTGGTGGACAACCGCATCAATGCGATCTTCATCTGCATGCAGCAGCGGCTGTGCAAATGCAGACAGGATCAGCATTGCCTGCAGGAGATAACGTGTCCGGCGAGCTTGAGCCGGAATCCTGATTGTTTGCGACACGAGGGTACCTGCAGTATGCGTAAGGGCGGTCTTTTGCCTTGCTGCCAGTCGGATCAGCTCGGCAGCCGGGGAACATTCGCTGCGGCGCTCTGCCGCACCGCTCATGCACCCGCAGGCAGTTTCGCTCAGAACACAGGGGGATGCAATGCCGGAGTCTGCTGTTGCTGCAGGGAACTGAACTCGATTCCGGACAGCGGCGGACCACGCGAGTGACAGCGAAACCGGCCTGCTGCTGTGGTATGATCAAGTAGTCGCCAGGAAAGTGAGCGTTTTCCACGTTGTCCGTGCTGGATAAATCAACACTGATCTGTCACAGTAAAACGCTCCTTTGGCCAACATGTGAGGGCATGGCCATGCCGTTCTGTTGATTTCTGCCGCGCGGCGTTGTTCAGTACTGCTCCCGTGGCTCGTATTTTTTACCACGTCGTGAACCTATTGGTTCCGGAGATTTTCATGCAGCGAAAAAGACGTGGGCTCAGAAGTTCCGGACGCAAGTCGCTTCCGCTTCCAGAGTTCCAGCAACCTCGGAAACGAAAACCGTTTACACTCTTCTTTGTGGAAGATGATCAGGAAGTTCGCGCAACTCTGGTCGAAGAAATTGTTTCCCGCCGGATCGAAGTGCGGGACTACATGACGGCCATGGAGTTCTATCGCGACTATCGTGAGAAGGTCCCCGGTGTGCTCATTCTGGATCTCCGGCTGCCGGGGATGACGGGAATTGAACTCCAGGAAAAGCTGCTGGCTGAGAAATTTGATTTGCCGATCGTGATGATCGCCGGTCACGCCGACGTACCGATGGCTGTGCGAGCAATTCGCAACGGTGCCTTTGACTTTGTCTGCAAGCCATTGCGGGCAGATGACCTGATCGAAGCTGCGTCCAGAGCATACGCGTGGTTCTATGAGACTGACGACGATCTGCTCGCTGACGAACTCGAAGACACCGAAGAAAGCATTGCTCGTCTGACAGCCAGAGAACGGCAGGTGCTGGACCTGATTGCGGATGGTTTCTCCAGTCGCGAAATCTCCACTGAACTTGAAATCAGTCCCAAGACCGTCGAAGCTCATCGGGCTCGAATCAACGACAAGATGCGTGCTGATGATGTCGCACACCTGCTGCGAATGTGCTATGCATGGAGAGAAGCTCACGAGGAAGGATGAGCTTCACTGCATGATGTCTGCTGGTGCAGAAGAACGCGGTTGAAGAACGAGGTTCGTGACGAAGTCGGGTGCGAGTGTCTTTCCTGAGCGTGCAGGCTGGTTTGTTTGCCGTTGCTCCACCCCTCGCCCACCCTGCCCCGTCCCGCGATACAACCTTGCGGGGCGGACGGTTCAGTCTGTTGTCGCGATGGCACCGTGTGACACACTGTCACCGTCCGGTGTGTCCCCTCGACACCCGACTGTCAGGCGCGACTGTCAGCAGCGTTACTTCGGGCGGACACCGCCATCGCAGGGAGTGCATCCCGCCAACTCCCCGACTCACGTGCATCCACAACTGACCTGTCTGAAACAGCCCCGCTGCAAATCTGACGCCGTATCGGCTGGGACTGAAGACCGGTCCAAGCACTGGCAGCACCACATGTCCGCCGTGGGTGTGACCGGCCAGCACCACGTCAAATCCCTGCCGGGACGCAAAGCTCAGATCGTCCGGGGTGTGAGTCAGCAGTAACCGGAGAGTATCGTTGTCATCTGCGGACAGGTCCGGGGGATGTTGCGGCATCCAGGGGAATTCGCTTCCAGCCACAAGAATCGGACCGGCCGGCGTCTGCAAGCGTCGCTGTTTTCCTCCCACATCAACCCATCCGGCATGCTGCATTGATGCACGAATGGCCTGCGGCTCATTGCGCCAGTCGTGATTCCCGAGAATAAACAGACAGGGGGCACGATCCTGCAGCGGCCTGAGCAATTCGATCAGGTGTGGAATCTGATCGTGCCTGTCGGTCAGATCGCCCGTAAGTGCCACAAGATCAAATTCCTGTTGCAGGCAGGCCTCGATCACAGAGCGATAGTATTCCGGGCCGGGGGTGCCATCAAAATGCAGATCCGAAAGATGCAGGATTCGCAACGCACGGTCGGGACTGATGGTCGCCGCTGCAGGCCCCGTGACAACAATGCTCTTCAGGGTAAGCACCGGGCTCCAGATTTCATTCCATGGAAAGGCCCTGCCGAGCAGACCTGGCGTTCCACGCAAATCGGGGGTTGTTCCGGCGTGCTCTGTCGAAATGGGCAACGACGCAACCGCAGCGAGGAATTGTCGCTTGCCCCGGCGTTGCCAGCGCCACGTGTGATGAAGGGGGATCAGCGCCAGCAGTGCTGTCCCATACAGCAGTTGTTGAACCATTGCAGGCAGTTGCTGCAGCCACTCAGCAGCGGGCAGCAGGGACGGTGCTGGTGTCCGGAATGCCGCGAGGAAGAACGGCCACACCAGGATCTGCAGCAGGAGCACATTGCGAATGATCTTTTGCGTGTGGTGCGTAAGTCGAGCCGTCGCATGAGTGCGATTGATCAGCTCCACGCAAAACGCGGTATGCCCGATGATGCTCAATACCACCACGATAACGATCATCAGTCAATTCGATTTCGCGGAAACAAGGGCAGACGCAGTAAGACCTCGCTGCTGCTCAATGGGAATTATTTCTGTCTGACTGCCTGTTGCAGCAGCGGGATAAACGCAGCCATGGCACGGGCCCGGTGGCTGATGCGATGCTTGACCACAGATCCGAGTTCGGCAAAGGTGCGGTGGAATTCGGGGATCAGAAAATACGGATCATAACCAAAGCCTCCGCACCCGGCCGCGTGACGCTGGATTCGTCCGCGACAGAATCCTTCGCAGGCTGCCTGAACGATTCCATCTGCAGATGCCAGAGCAATACTGCAGACGTAGCCAGCGCCACGTCGTTCGTCAGGTACGTCGGCGAGTTCCTGAAGCAGTTTCTGATTGTTCTTTTCGTCGGTCGCATCCGCACCACTGTAGCGTGCGGAATAGATACCGGGAGCTCCATTCAGGGCATCCACCTGCAGTCCGCTGTCTTCGCCGATTACCCAGCGATCAAGGTGCAGCGCCGTCTGACTGGCTTTTTTTGCTGCATTTTCAGCAAAGGTGGAGCCGTCTTCGATCACCTCCGGAACGTCAGGAAAATGCGTCACCGGGATGACTCGAAATCCATACGGTTCGAGGATTTCAGAGACTTCCTGTGCTTTTTTCTGATTGCGACTGGCCAGCACAATTTCCACGATCAGGGCTTCCTTCGGGCAGAACAATCCTGCAGCGA
>JALRDR010000362.1 GCA_023262145.1 Planctomycetaceae bacterium
GGCCATTCCAGTCCCTTGGCACCGTGATACGTCATGAGCGTCACCGCATTATGCCCCAATGGCGGGTAACGCAGATCTTTGCCAGCCTCCGCCAGCCGCTCAAGGTACAGGATCAGACCGCTCAACGTAGCCGCCTGTCCCTCGCTCAGTATCTGCTGCTCATACTCACCCGCATGCTGCAGCAGCGAATCAATTCCGGAAGCCCGGCGGGCCACAGAGCCCCAGGAGTGAATCAGCGCTGGCAGACCAAGCGCCTCAACGACCTGTCGCACGACCGCCGTCGGGGAAAGTAATGAGCGATCAACAGCTTCCAAAGCAACAAATCGTGCATCACCCTGCCACGGCATGCGGTACTCAGGCTGCTCACCTTCAGCTGCGGCCGCTTTTGCATCCTGGTGCTGCTGCACCTCTCGGATCCGCTCGGTAATCCACTCCGGCGTCGCCAGATTCGGATCACCCTGTAAATGCAGCACTGTTGCAGCGGCCAGTGAATCGGAACGATCTGCGACAAGCCGCAGGCCGGCCAGAACCATCGCCGCCTCTCGCGTCTGCATCAGCCCGGGTGATTCCAGAAGACAGGGAATTCCCAGCGATTCCAGTGCCGCCACAGTTTCCTGCAGCTGCCGATTGGTCCGTTCGAGGATCAGAATGTCACCGAAACGAATGCCCTCCCGATGCAACTGGGCCACCCCGCAAGCGAGAGACAGACTGTCACCGGGCTGGTTCTTTGAGCTGAACAGCCAGCGTTCCACACCACGATTTACAGCAGGCTTCTGCGGCTGCTGATTCGCTTCGTCGCCGAACACAGGAGCAAACAGCGCTCCGGTGAGTTGAACCAGTCCACGCTGACTGCGAAAATTCGCGTCCAGCGTACACCTGCAGTTCTCCGGAATGCTGTTCCAGATTCCATCTACAAGTTCCGGATCCGTATCGCGGAATCCATAAATCGCCTGCTTCGGGTCACCAACCCAGCGATTCCGTTCACTCAGTTCGCGCAGCCTCTGAAAGATTGCCAGCTGCAGCGGATTGGTATCCTGAAACTCATCCACCAGTACCAGCTGAAAATCCTGCTGCAGACGTACTGCCAGCTCAGAATGATTCAGCAGCTGCAGCAGTAATGTTTCCAGATCGGTATAGTCGACCAGCCCGCGTTCCGTCTTGTACTCAACATACTGCTGCTCCACTCCGATTGTCTGCTCAGCAAGCAGCATGCAGAATTGTCGCAGATCTGCGTGCAGCTCCGGGAACAGCCGTACCCGCGCTGCATGATTTCGTAACGAATCCAGAATGTCATCCGCCCCGGACTTCGCACCTGCCTTAATGCGAGCTGCCTCAGGATAGCGTCCCCAGTGCGGAGTATTCCGCGAAGGCAACTGCCGCAGTTTCCGAATCGCTTCAGCCGTCACTTTGGTCGTATCACTGGTCAGTTCCGTCAGCTGCTCCAAAGCCTGCTCTGCAAGGGTCAGCAGAGAAGCTCCCGGCGATGCTTCCAGCGGTCCGTCCGCCGCAAGTAACTCACAAACTCGTTCAGCACTGGAGTGCATCTGTGTACGAAAATCCTCATCCGCAATAAGATTCCCCCGCTTTGCACTCAGCAGGGCAAGAATCTGCTCATCCAGGCTCTGCACACCCAGGCGATCCGCCAGCTCCGCCAGCCGCTCTGACTCCGTGAAATCTCGACCACCCAGCAGACGGCCAAGTGATTCCTGTTGCGCCGTTTCGGTCATTACTTCCAGTCGCGGCGACAGCCCCAGCTCAAGCGCGTAACGCGAGAGCAACTGGTGCGCAACGCTGTGCACTGTGCCAATCGCAGCCAGCTCAAGGCGATCAGCCCGCTGCTGCGCTGTCGCCAGATCAGCAGTACTGCCAAGCAGTTTCTCCTGAATACGCCCCTTCAGCTCAGCGGCCGCCCGACTGGTAAAGGTGGTTCCCAGAATTCGTGCCGGATCCAGCCCCTCATTGACTGCGGCCGCAACTGTCCTGCACAGATCGTATGTCTTTCCCGCGCCAGCACCGGCGCGGACAACTTTCAGCGCGCTCATTATTCAGTCTCCTGCAGGCCGCAAAGCTGACGAAAGTTGCAGTAACGACAGACGCCCTGCTCTTCATCCTGCTTTGGCTTTGAATTCAACACCAACTCGACTCCGGATGGCCATTCGCTCACCGGCAGCAGCGGTCGAGCCGGCACGGGGGCCGCATCTCGTAACCAGGTGTCTGCCTCTCGGAGAGCATCTGCGAACGCCTGCCAGACATCAGAGATTGCCACGGCATCAATCTGACTACGCGGATCAACCTGCTCAATCGCACTTCCCGAAGGGGAATAAACCAGGCCGTCTGAAAGAACCAGATATGCGACTGCAGGGAATCGCCCGGTGACCTGCGCTCTGCCATACGCATAGGTTGCCAGCTGCACCGCTTTACCTTCCGCGATCAGGTTGTAGTACTTTGAACGTCCGCCGTACTTGAAGTCGATGATGGCCTC
>JALRDR010000415.1 GCA_023262145.1 Planctomycetaceae bacterium
CTTTCGCGGTCGAATCTGGAGACGTCAATCCTGATGTGTCATACTTGTCGGCCAACTGCGACGGATTGCTGCTCAATTTGCCTTGCTATACCGCAAACGGAGTCTGTGCTATGCCGCAAGTCCCAAATCCGCCTGACGATCCGCAACAACCTTACCCCAATCCCCAAAAACCCGGAGAGCCACGGTTTCTCGAACAGGTTGCAAATGCGTGTCGCGTAAAACATTTGGCCTATCGTACTGAGCAATCGTACGTTTCGTGGGTAAAGCGATTTATTCTTTTCCACAACAAGCTTCACCCTCGTGACATGGGTCCAGTGGAGGTGCGAGCTTTCCTGACGCACCTGGCCGTAAACCGCAGAGTTTCCGCATCGACACAGAATCAGGCGTTGAATGCGATTGTTTTTATGTACCGCGAGGTTGTGCGTCGCGATCCGGGTGAGTTCGGGGAGGTCGCTCGTGCCAAACGTCCCAGACGCCTTCCCACGGTTCTGACGAAAGACGAAGTGAAACGCGTGCTCACTCATCTGGAGGGAACATACGGACTGATGGCACGGCTGCTGTATGGCACAGGAATGCGATTAATGGAATGCGTACGACTGCGCATCAAGGATGTCGATTTCACATCGGGAACGATTACCGTGCGTAGTGGAAAAGGCGATAAAGACCGGGTGACAGTGCTGCCCGAAGCGCTGCGAGATCAGCTGCACTCGCATATCGAGCGACTGCGGGGACTCTACGCCGAGGATCGCGAACGAAACCTCGCGGGAGTGGAATTACCGCAGGCGTTTGCTGTGAAGTCGCCGAATGCGGGCGTCTCGTGGCCGTGGCAATGGGTGTTTCCGGCGCGGGACATTTCACGCGACCCTCGCAGTGGAATCATTCGCCGTCATCATGTCCTGGAGGACGGATTGCAGCGAGCCGTAAAGCGGGCCGTCCAGCTTGCCAGATTAAACAAGCCTGCCAGTTGTCACACCTTTCGGCACAGCTTTGCTACGCATCTTCTTGAGTCAGGAGCCGATATTCGAAGTGTTCAGGAACTCCTTGGCCACAGCGATGTGAGCACCACACAAATCTACACTCACGTAATGGCCAAGCCCGGCCTGGGCATTCGAAGTCCTCTCGACATGTAGAGTACTGGGGCCGCTGTTTTCGTGCGATTGTCAGCATGCGTCTGATATGCATAAATTCTGCATAACAGAATTGACACCTCGGTTCGCGATGCTACGATGCACCTGTGTTCTGTAGAAACTATGCAGCTTGGATACAGAATGGAGGCGAGATGAGTAATACACTGAGTGCGGAGGGGTATCTTGAATTCAGGTGTTTTGGCGATCCTGATGAGTATCCAAAGACGACCGAAAAAGCGGCGGCGGAATTGCGGTCGCGTGGATTCGATGCAACGGTACCGGCGCTGAACTACATGATTCGCCAAGGGAAAGTTCAGCCTGACCGCGAGGGGCGAAACTACGAATGGCAGCAGGAGCACATCGAAGCGGCAGCACGAGAGTTCGAAGAGGACCGCACCTTCAACATTGAGGGGCAGACGTTCCTCTATCTCGGCATCAATGCGGATCAGTTTCACCGAGCACTTGCCGAGGCCTGGGACAAAGTTCGTGAAGAATTCGGTGATGGCAACACCGCAATCAATCCGTCGCTGGGATCCTTCGTTATGACTGTTCATCCACCACGTGGCGGCCATGATGCCTTCGTCGAATTCACGTTGTGCGAAGATTCGCGGCGGAAGTTGCAAATCGACGCTGATTCGAATCGCCGAATTCGTGGAATTCAGATGCCTGCAGAATCAAAAAGAAGGAGCAAAAAGTGACCACAGCCATCGAACCATCGCTGATCCTGGCCGCAGCCGATGTGGAACTGACGGCCAGCGGTCGGCCGCCGACGATCAGCGTTGTGGGCTACACCGGCGGCATGATGCGTGTGCCGCCTTATGGTGACCTTGTGATTGACCTGGCTGGTCTCCAACTGTCAGGGGATCCGATTCCGATTCTCGCTGACCACGACAGCAGCCTTCGCGGCATCATTGGACATGGCGTGGCTCGCGTGAATGCGGGCCGACTGCTGGTCCAGGGGACTCTGATCCCTGGATCGGAAACCACCCAGCGAATCATCGAACTCAACAAGAGCGGCTTTCGCTTTCAGGCGTCTGTTGGAGTCGCTCCCGGCATCATCGAACGAGTGCGTGCCGGTGAAACCCTTCACATCAACAACCGAACCATCCAATCACCCCAGACAGCGTTTTCGCTCGTGCGTACGGGCGAACTTCGAGAAATCAGTCTGGTCGCTCTGGGTGCCGATGCCTCGACATCGGTCTCCATCGCAGCCAGCCGGAATAAGGGGTTCGGTATGACAACAGACAACATCACGCCAACGGCTGACGAGATTCGCGCCGAGGCACTGGCAGAAACAGAACGCATCGCCGCGATTCGCAAAGCCTGTGGCAGCCGGTTTACCGAGATCGAGGCCACCGCCATCCGCGATGGCTGGGATGGGCAGCGAACAGAACTGGAAGTGCTACGGGCGTCGCGACCCGTAGTTCAGGTAACACCGTCGCGACCGGAGCCAGCGACGAGGATGGTACTCACCGCAGCCATCCTCGCTCACATGGGGCACGAGTCCCTGGCAGAAAAGCACTTGGGTGCCGATGCGGCTCAGCGAGCTCGCGATCTGCGAGCCACCAACCTGATGGACCTGTGCAAAGCCGCTTTGACGATGGAGCACAGAGAACTTCCACATGGTCGCGATGCATTGATTCAGGCGAGCATCAGTACCTTCGCACTGCCTGCAGCCCTG
Organism: Planctomycetaceae bacterium; assembly: GCA_023262145.1. Lineage (GTDB taxonomy): Bacteria > Planctomycetota > Planctomycetia > Planctomycetales > Planctomycetaceae > SXXK01. The sequence continues at coordinate 2,809 of JALRDR010000415.1, forward strand.
GGTGATTCAGCAAACAAGATTCTGCTGGAATCCTACAACGAGTCACCAGCGACCTGGCGAGCGTTTGCCAACATCAAATCAGCCAACGACTTCAAAAACCATACTGCCATCCGACCCAGTGACACTGGCGAATTGACTGAGATTGCTCCCGGCGGTGAGATCAAACATGGAGGCATGAGCGAGAAGACCTACTCATACTCTGTTGGCTCCTTCGGAAAAATGATTTCCGTGGATCGTCGCGACATCGTCAACGATGACCTC
>JALRDR010000431.1 GCA_023262145.1 Planctomycetaceae bacterium
GCGCCGCAACTGAATGGCTGGCCGATAAGCACAAACCGGAATGGATACTTGCAGTCGGGTTCAGTTCGTCGCTCGCACAGGCCGTTGTCCCGGGGGATATCGTGCTTGCAGACCAGATTCGTGACAACCACGGCAACGAGCTGCCGGTACGTTGCACACTGAAGGCACGCAAACGCATTCATGTGGGTCGCATGGCCTGTCCGGATACACGTCCGCTGACGACCGCCGATAAACAGGCTCTGGCGGAATCGTCAGCTGCGATCGCTGCCGACCCGGGTGCGATGGCCGTGGTTCAGGTGTGCCAGGAACGTGAGATACGTTGCCTTGTGGTACGGGCAATTGTCGACGGATTCTCCGAGGACGTCCCGGAGGCGGCGGCGGGAATGGTGTTCCGCGCCGACAGCCGCTCAAAAGGCTCTGTGCTTGGCAACCTGTTCGGTGGGCTGTCTGCAGCCGCTTCAGAACTCAAGGTCTGGCGGGATCGGGGAGTGGACGCGGAACGTCATCTGGATCGGTTCCTGGCCGGTCTTACGGAGCAGATTTCGGAACTGCAGGAACGCAATCGTCGCCGTCCGTCTCGTTCCTGAATGATACCCGCGGCAGTATGAAATTTCGGTAGACTGCTCGACCTGACCAATCATACAGGAACAGACAGATGGAAGTGCTTCTGGCCAGTCCGCGGGGATTCTGTGCGGGCGTGAACATGGCCATCGAATGTCTCGATGAGGCGGTTCGACGCGTTGGCAGCGGGATCTACGTCTATCATGAGATTGTCCACAACCAGTACATCGTAGAACGCTTCACAAAACAGGGGGTGACCTTCGTCGACTCACCGGATGAGGTGCCGGAAGGATCTGTGCTGCTCTTCAGTGCTCATGGTGTCAGTCCCGAAATTCGCAAGGCTGCTCGCGACCGCAGGCTGCAGACCGTTGACGCCACTTGCCCTCTGGTGACCAAAGTGCATCTGGAAGCCATCCGTTTTGCTCGAGAGGGCTACCACATCATTCTGATCGGCCATGAAGGGCACGATGAAGTAATCGGCACCATGGGAGAGGCCCCGGAAAGCACCACGCTGGTGGAGTCACCCGAGGATGTGGAGCGACTGCCATTCTCGGAGTCCGACAAACTGGCCTGCCTGACACAGACGACGCTCAGCGTGGACGAAGCGTCCGCCGTGATCAGCGCGTTGCGGAGACGCTACCCTCAGGTCGAGATGCCCAAAAAGGAAGACATCTGCTACGCCACCACAAATCGCCAGCAGACCGTGAAGGAACTGGTCGGTCAGGTGCAGCTGTTACTGGTGCTGGGAAGTCAGAACAGCTCCAACAGTCGCCGCCTCGCGGAAATTGGCGAAACACACGGCATCGCAGCGTATCTGATCGATGGTGTTGATGAGTTGCAGGCGGACTGGTTTGCCGGCGTGGAATCCGTGCTGGTCACGGCTGGTGCCAGTGCTCCTGAGATTCTTGTACAGGAAGTGCTGCAGCGGCTGGAGCAGGATTTCGGAGGCAAAGTCACTGAACACCGTCTCAGCGAGGAGCACGTCCACTTCAATCTTCCCCGTGAACTCCAGCAACTGGGCCAGCGCTGAGAGAAGCGTCAGCGAAGTGGCTCTGCATAAGTCCGCTGGACATAACGATTTTCTGATCGTCGGCTCAAGTGAGTTTGCAGATTCTGACGATAGTTGGGGCTGCCTGTCTGAGAGATCCCTGCGGGGATGGTCAGCTCTCAGCCGGGTGATGTCAGTCGAGGGAAATGTCCGACAGCGATGTTACGTGTACTTGAATGCGGAATTTTCGCCGGTTAGCATTTCTCACTTCAATGGTGGCTATAGCTCAGTCGGTTAGAGCGCCAGATTGTGGTTCTGGAGGTCGCCGGTTCGAACCCGGTTAGCCACCCATTAAAAAACCGCTGTCCTCAGACAGCGGTTTCTTTTTTTGCGCACCAACTGGTTCAGAAATGCCCTGTAGCGCGGCCGAGTCTGCTGTTGCGAGCCATTGCTGATTCTGGTTACCAGGGGCTGCATCGCGGTCGCCAGTGCTGCTGACAGCCGACAGCCGACGGCACCGCCGGACTCACTCCAGCTCCACACCCTCTTCCGGATCCAGCTGCGGCGGTTCACTCTTGTCCCACTTCTCTGCTCGCTCTTCAGCGGAGGGAACTTCCAGTGGACGGACAACGCGAAAACCGACACCGAGTGCATCGGTGAAGTACCAGATGCTTTGTGGTACCTGCGGGTCCTGCTCCTTCCATTCCAGCGCGGATCCCTCGCGAAAGGCACTGCGGAGGAATTCCGGCGTATCATCCCAGCCGCCACCGCGAACGGTGCGGGGATATTCCATCAGCGGTATCTCCAGCGGATTGACGACCTTGCCTTCACGCGATGCGTAGTTCCCCGGTACATACTGGTCCAGCACCCATTCCGCGACGTTTCCATGCATGT
>JALRDR010000466.1 GCA_023262145.1 Planctomycetaceae bacterium
GCCAGATACGGGGTCCAGTTGCGGTTACCCCAGTAAACGGGAAGTTTCACATCATGAGCGGTCAGTTCTTCCCGCAACGCAGCGATCAGTTCGCGACACTGCTGATTGATCGGACTGATGCCGCCGAAGTGATAGTAATGCTCTGCAACTTCCAGCATTCTCTCTCGAGGAACCGGTTTCCCCCGCAGCACATTCTCGAGAAACGGGATGACGTCGTCCGGCCCCTCCGGGCCACCGAATGAAAGAACCAGAATCGCATCATATGCACACTCAGCCGACATGATCATTTCCCATTCAATGTCCGAGAATGCGGGACCGTTCACAATGCCTGCAGGCTCCCGCGTTCGTTCTGCCACCGCAGTGTAGACCGAAACATGCAGGATGCCCGCTCGGACCAGTCAAAACACGCACGACACGGCACAGAATTCTGCCGCGCGCGGTAAAGTCCGCTGACACACTCGAACAGCAGCGTCGCAACACGACTATCCGCTGCGACGCTCCATCGGAAGCAGGGTTTCTGCAAATGCAGCAAGATGGCCAAATGTGTCGCAGTGCGTCGTGTAGCGAAGCCGCTGACGCAACCCGGTCGTGAATGCCTGACCACCTACCACCAGAGCACAACCCCACGTGGCGGCGGTGTCAAACAAGGTGTTGAAACTGGCAACGAACCGGTCTTCGTCTCTGATTGTCGTCACACTCAGCCACATCAGTCGCGGCTGATCCGTTTCGATCGCACGATGCAGCGTCTCAAACGGAAGCATGTTCCCCAACGAAACCGCTCGCCAGCCAAGATCCCGCAGCACGACTTCTCCCATACTCACGGCAAGCGTGTACGGATCTCCGTCAAGCGTCGCTCCCAGAGCCAGCGGGGCGTCAGCATTACCCGATCCGGTAGCCCGGCGGAGTTCGTGGATCACGCGCAGACAAACCTCGCAGGCTCTGCGTTCCTGATAGATCTCAATCTCATTACACCGCCAGAGCTCTCCCATGCGATGAAACGCCGGTGCCACCATGCGATCACAGATGCTGGCGACTGGTTCTCCACCCAGAAATGCATCCAGGAGAATTCGCCGCGACTGACCTTCGTTGCCGTCACGCAGGGCTGTCAGGAACTCG
>JALRDR010000483.1 GCA_023262145.1 Planctomycetaceae bacterium
GATCTGCTCGAGCGGCAGGTCGACGACGTCCATGGGAATGTCCTTGGAGATGCTCGAAAGCGAAATGGGGTCAGACCCCCGTTTCGGTTCAGGCGTGGTTTTTCAGAGCCTCAGGCCCTTGTTTTCTTGGAGTTCGGCGCAAAGCGAAACGAAACGGATGTTTTCAGGGGCGTCACTGGGAAACCCTCGGGCCTCGCCCCCCCGAATACGGTCGCAGACAGGAGGGACCCGTTCAATTTCAATGGGTTACGAGGTGTAATATTTTGAGCGGAGACAGTTTTTTCGGAAACCTGGTCACCATTTACCTCCGGCTGGAATAATCCCTGGGTGATGTCGCGAGCCGCTGGTACTGCGATGACATCGTGGTGACCGAAGCATGACAGCCTGCAGCAGTCGCTCACTGCACCACGGTCAGCGCGTACATTTTCGAGTTGCAACGCGCGAGCAATTTCTGAAAATAATCAAAAATTTACATCAGGTCTGAGCCGCTCTGTCACCTGTTGCTGCCCGTTTGTCTGGTACGATTCCGCATTCACGCAACAGACGCTGCTTGCTCTTTTCAACCGCTGGGTGGTGGTGACGCGACGTCGAGGCAGCATCGCGGTGATGCGTGCTTCGCGCTGCGTGGACGAGCTTCCGGGCGTATATTCCGTGTTGTGTTCAAAGTTCCGGTCAAAGGGGATCACCGATGCGAATTCTGCTTTCCGTTGCTGTTCTGCTGCTGCAGTCAGGTGCTGCGTTGTGGGTTTCTGCTGATGAGCGTCCAGCGATCCGGAATGCAGAGAATGGGGACGGGTTGCCTGCCGGGATGCGCGGGTTCAATGGCATGCTGGTTGGCGAGATTCGAACCCGTGATGCGGAGACGGGGCGATTTTCGGTGCTGGTGCAGGCGGTGCCACGGGTCTGGCGTAACAGTCAGGCTGAGGATCCCGGCAGCGTAGTCGGGAGAACCGTGGAGATCAGCGGTGTATTCGGCAGATTCCTGGATGTTCTGGTGGTGACCAGACCGGGAGATACTGTGGAGTTTGAGTGCAAGCACGACGGAGAACGGCTGGTATTTCCCGGAGAGTTGCTCCGCAAGGTTGCTCCCTATGATCCGGCTGATTATCCGACGCTACCGGAGGGTTTTCGTGGCTTTCAGGGACGAGTTGTTGCGGACATCGTGAAGAAGGATCCCGAGACGTTTGAGTTGATCCTGAATGTGCAGCAGGTCGAATCCGTCGGCGATGACAATTCGGCTCGTGAGCCGAAGAGCATTGAGGGTCGCAATCTGATGCTCGCTGGATTCTGGAATCGGAAGGACGCCTATCATGAATTGAAGCCCGGTTCGCGTGTGCTGGTCGGAATGACGCACATCGGGGTCCGCAGTGAGCATCTGACCGTGACAGATAATCCGCGTGTGCTGGCGGCGGATGCACGGATGGAAATGAAAGCGGATGCTGCAAGGGTCAATCTCCATGAGGATGGCGGCCTGCCCGCTGAACTCCGCGGCTTTCGCGGCATGCTGGTGGGACGAGTGGTTGAGAAGGACCCGGAGGCCGGCAGCTTTTCTGTGATCGTCGACGCAATTCCTCGCGTGTGGAAGAACAACCAGGCTCGCAATCCGCGGGCGTTTGCGGGTACGACGGTACACATTGCAGGCATTTCGGGCCGTCTGATCGACACACTGGTGACAACTCGCAAGGGAGAGACTCTGGAGTTCGGGGCGTTTCACGACGGTGGCAGCACGATGCGCGTGGTCGAAGAACTGCGTAAGGTATCGCCGGTAAAACCGGGAGACTATCCGTCACTTCCGGATGCGTTTCGTGGTTTCCGGGGAGCCCTGCAGGCGAAAGTCGTGAGCAAGGGACAGGAACGCTGGGATCTGATCGTGGAAGTGACTCAGGTGCAGGAGTCCGCTGAAGGCAGTACGGCAGAAAATGCTCAGGCGGTGATCGGTCAGAGAATCATGCTGGCCGGATTCTGGAATCGCAAGGAGCTGTACAGCCAGTTCGAGGCGGGAGAGACGATCGGTTGCACTGTTGAGCATCCACATCCGCTCACGGATCACCTTGTTGTACTGAATGATGTCAATCGCCTCGGTCGGGATCAGGCTGACAGATGATGCTTCTATCGCCAGTTCAGACGTTTCGTTGTCCGTTGACTGCATCCGGCCAGCAGCACAGTTTGCGTCGATTGCTGTGCTGCATGCTGTTCTGTTTGGTTTGTGGTTCGTTGACTGTCGAGGCACAGGAAGTACAGCGATCGGTGGAATTGCGATTTGCAGACTCGGTCGGCGGCGAGGTGCCTGATTTTCAGAGACACGTCAGTCCGTTGCTGGGGCGAGTAGGGTGTAACGGCCGCAATTGTCATGGCTCTTTTCAGGGCAAGGGTGGTCTGCGGTTGTCGCTGTTTGGATATGACTTTCAGATGGACCTCGAGGGGCTGACAGCAAATGCTCAGTCGCGTGCGGGGAAGCGAATTGATCATCAGCGCCCGCATCAGAGTCTGATTCTGCAGAAGCCACTGGAACAGGTGGATCATGAAGGTGGGCAACGCTTTGCTGCCGGATCGTGGCAGCAGCATCTGCTCCTGCGCTGGATCGCAGGGGGGGCAAAGGGAACAAGCGAACCAGCAGTTCTGCAGGAGTTGCAGGTAAAGCCTGCCGAGATCGTGTTTGCGGCAGGTGATATCGGAGTTCCGCTGCGTGTCACTGCGGTCTGGTCAGACGGCGAACAGGAAGACGTAACGCCGCTGTGCAGATTTCGGACAAACGATGATTCTGTAGCAACGGTCAGCGAGGACGGTGTTGTGTCCACTGTCGGACCGGGCGATACGCACATCATTACATTCTACGACAACGGTATCCTGGCAATTCCTGTGTTGCGTCCGTTTTCTGCCACAGCCGGACTTGTGAATACAGGCGGTGTGGCCGCAGGCCGTGCGCAGGGGCCATCGGCGGAAATCGACCGTTTGGTGATGCAGAAACTGGCGAAGCTCAATCTGCCGACGTCCCCGCCGTGTTCCGACGTGGAGTTTCTGCGCCGTGCCACTCTGGATCTGACTGGTACATTGCCGAGTCCGGCGGAGGTGCAAGCGTTTCTGAATGACCCGGGGGAGGACCGTCGAGAACGCAAAGTTGATGAACTCATGCAACGACCGGCGTGGGCTGCGTGGTGGGCAACGCGACTCTGCGACTTCACCGGCTGCAATCCGGCTCAGCAGGCCGAACTGGGACAGGAAGTATCGGTGCAGTGGTACACCTGGTTCTACGAGCGGCTGCGACAGAATCGTCCGTATGATGAAATTGTTTCCGGTGTTGTGCTGGCACGAAGTCGGGAAGCTGGACAGTCGTGGCTGGATTACACCGCCCGGATGTCTGCCGCATACCGTGAGCAGGATGCTGCCGCGTTTTCAGATCGGGAAACAATGCCGCATTACTGGACGCGGCGCAGCATGCAGAAACCGGATGCGGCCGCGCAGGCATTCGCGCAGAATTTCCTTGGGATCCGTCTGCAATGTGCGGAGTGTCACAAGCATCCATTTGCTCCGTGGACACAGGGAGATTATCAGGAGTTTGCTCAGTTCTTTGAAACGCTGAAATTCGGCGTGGCTCCTGACGCCCGCGCTGACTATCAGCGTCTGGCATCCGCAACCGGTGTTCGCAGCAACGGGAGTGATGGCGGGCCGGTTACTCCGGAAGTGCTTCGGCGGGCAAGACAGGGCGATACGATTCCCTGGCGAGAATTGTATCTGACTGCACGAGAGTCACCGCGAACAGTGCGTCTGCTCCGCAGCCGTGACGTGGTCCTGCAGGGATCAGCAGACCCACGGGAACCGATCATGGAGTGGATGCTGGAGGAGGGGAATCCGTGGTTCGTGAGAGCGTTTGTGAATCGTGTCTGGGCCAGCTGTTTTCACGTGGGGCTTGTGGATCCGCCGGATGATCTGAATCCCGCCAATCCGCCATCGAATGAGGCGTTACTGAGCTGGCTGGAGGAGTATTTTCGAAAAAGCCGCATGGATATTCGCAGTTTGCAACGCGCAATTGTGCTCAGCGACACATGGCAGCGGAGCTGGAAACCGGTCGCTGGGAATGCGGAGGATGATCGTAACTTCAGTCGCATGATTCCTCGCAGGATGCCGGCAGAAGTCATTTACGACAGCGTCAAGCAGGCTGTCGCAGCTGCTGACCGAACTGAGGAAGTGCGGACAGATCTGGATCGGCGAGCGACCGGGCACCTGTCGATGCGGCTTGCGGGGACTTATGCAATGCAGGTCTTCGGCAAGCCGGAGCGAGCGGTGAACTGCGATTGTGAGCGGGACAATAAATCAACATTGCTGCAGACGGTTTTTCTGCAGAATGATCCGCTGGTGATTGATCGCTTACTTGAAAGCGGCTGGTTGCTCGAGCTGCAGGGTCGGGATCTCTCTGCGGAATACCCGGCACTGATTCAGGAAGCGTGGCTGAGAACGCTCAGCCGACCGGCATCTGTGCAGGAGCAGCAGCGGGCTCTGGAGCATCTGCAGTCAGCAGAGGAATCGATTGAAGGTCTGCGTGATCTGCTCTGGGCGCTGATCAATACCAAAGAGTTCCTGTTGCTGCACTAGGTTTCTGAGACAGCTGCGTTCCGATATTTTGTGTACGGGGATACTGACAGGATTAAGGACATGGAAATTTCCCGACGAGAGTTGTTTCGCAGAAGTGCCCTGCAGGTGGGTGCGCTGGGAAGTACGTGCACTCTGAGTCAGCTGCTGCGTGCGGAAGCGAACAGCGGGCAGCATTCGGATCGCTCTGCGGTATTCGTGTTTCTTGGCGGGGGGCCGGCACATCAGGACACGTTTGATCTGAAGCCGGAGGCACCGGCGGAATATCGAGGCCAGTTTCGCCCGATCCGGACCAGTGCAGCGGGAGTGGAGATCTGTGAGCATCTGCCGAAGCTGGCCCGCAGGGCAGATCAGTACGCAGTGATTCGCGGCATCACGCATTCACTGGCTGATCATGGACTGGGGACGCGATACGTGATGACCGGGAACCTGCCGACTCCGGTAATCAGCTATCCGATGTATGGCTGTGTTGTCAGCAGGGAGCTGCCAGCGGCGGCGGATCTGCCGTCCTTTGTTTCGATTGACCGCCCGGTGGAAGGGCCGGGTTATCTGGGGCCTGAATTCGGTCCATTGTCCACGGGTGAAAAGCCTCGCTTCGGGCAGCCGTTTCGTGTCCGCGGAATCACTCTGGATGACACACTGACACTGGGAAAATATCGCTCGCGGTTTCAGCTGCGAAATGACCTTGATACGGCCTTTGATCAGTATGAGCAGCTGGATGAGTCCGTCCGGGGTCTGGATCGGTTTTCGGAGCAGGCATATCAGATCATCAGCTCAACTCGCTCGCGCGAAGCATTTGACCTGACTCTTGAATCCGGTCAGGAAGTGGACCGCTTTGGTCGGCATGACTTTGGTCAGAGTATGCTGCTGGCGACCCGACTGATTGAGGCTGGAGTGCGATTCGTGACAGTACTTCTGGAAGGTTGGGACACGCATCAGGACAATTTCAACACACTGGGACGGCAGCTGCTGCCGGATCTGGACCAGAGCCTGTCAGCGATGATGGACCGGCTGCAGGAAGCCGGCCGCATGGAATCGACGGCGATTCTGGTGACCGGGGAATTCGGCAGAACACCGAAGGTGAATGGGAATGCTGGCCGGGATCACTGGTCGCGGGCGATGTCTTCACTCATGCTGGGGGGGTCGGTCCGCGGCGGACAGGTTCTGGGAGCGACGGATGCTCGAGCCGAGGGACCGGCAGGTTCGGGGTATACTCCGGATGATCTGGCCGCCTCGTTCCTGCAGAATATTGGCATCGATCCCAAAACGGAGTATCAGGCCAGTGTCGGTCGCCCGATTACATTGATTCGCAATGGCGAATCGATTGCCGGTTTGCTGTAATAGTGCGGGGATTGCGGCGAACCGCAGTCTGCAAGCCAGCCATTACGCACTGCACTGACTGATTGAATCGATTCGCTGCCTGCCCTGCCCTGTCGAGGCTGTTGTCCAGCTTCAACCATTCGACGAGGAGCAGCCGGGCGGTCATTCCGGACCTGAAATATGCATCTCTTGCCCGTTTCTTTGGCAGCTTCCGGGCTGGCATTTGTGCTTTCCGTTCTCAGCTGTGAGCTTATCCACGCAGATGAGATTTCCTTCGCGCAGGATATTCTGCCGATCCTCTCCGACAAGTGTTTTGTCTGTCATGGGCCGGACGGAACTGACCGGGAAGTGCTGCAGCTGGATACTTCGGAGCAGGCCATGCTGCAGCGTGACAATGGTCGCGCGATCGACCGTGAGAATCCGGAGCAAAGCAGCTTGCTGAAGAGGATTCATTCCGCTGATGATCCGATGCCTCCGGCTGACGCAGAAAAGCAGCTTACACCGGCGGAGCGTGATCTGCTCACACGCTGGGTGCGGGCTGGTGCAGAATGGGAAACACACTGGTCATTTATCCCTCCTCGCAAAGTGACTCCGCCTGTCGCGGTTGCCACAGCAGCGGAGGTGATCGATGCTTATATCAGCGACAGGCTGGCAGCTCGCGATGCAAAGCCAGCGCCCGCAGCGGACCGTCGTACTCTGGCGCGGCGTGCGGCGCTGGTACTGACGGGACTTCCTCCGCAGCCGGCGCAGCTGCAGGCATTTCTGCAGGACGACACTGGTGCCGCCTGGGGCAACTATCTGGACGAACTGCTCAGCAGTCCGCGATTTGGTGAACATCAGGCGCGATACTGGCTGGATGCTGTTCGCTACGGCGATACGCACGGGCTGCATCTGGACAACAAGCGAGGAATCTTTCCATGGCGAGACTGGCTTGTGCATGCGCTCAATCGCAATCAGCCACTGG
>JALRDR010000584.1 GCA_023262145.1 Planctomycetaceae bacterium
AACAAGTCAACAAATCTTTCGACGGCGAGCGGATACCACCGACAGATAGCAAGACCCCCGATTCCAAGTATCAGAAAGATCAATAGCGTTGCCTTCATGCGAATCGATACTGGTTGATTGGGGTCAAGCGTAATTAGTCCGGATGAGATCCATGTTTCATTCCAGTACAACAGGGGACTATGTGGTCTGTGCCGGCCAGGTGGGAATCGCCGACCATGTTCATCTTGGCGATGGTGCCATCATCGCAGCCAAAGCTGGTGTCCACCGTAGTCTTCCGGGAGGCCAGCGTTACTTCGGCATGCCAGCGGGTCCCATGGACGAAACAACACGACAGCTTGCTGCGCTCAAACGACTGCCCGCACTGAGAGATACAGTACGGCAGCTTGAACATGACTTTGAGTTGCTGCGTCGGCAGTTGCATGGCACCTCCGGCAGCCTGCCGGAAGCCGATGCCGCCTGAATCACTTCATCCGTGTCCGATCACCAGCCATGTCGCAGAATTCATGAATGCTCCCTTGTCCATAGATTTCGGCGGCCCGCCGACATTACCTCGACTCAGCGAACTCCCGTCACTTGACGATGGTCCGCAGCGGCTGGGACTGCTGGCTGGAGCGGGTGACTTTCCCATTCGCTTTGCGGAATCAGCGCGGCGTGCGGGGCATTATGTCTGTGGTCTTGGAGTGGCAGGCATGGCATCTCCGCAGCTCGCGGATGTCTGTGACGAGTTTCGCATGAAACCTCTGGCACGACTGGGGTTTGCCATCCGCACCTTTCGGAATGCGTCTGTCGACCGAGTCATCATGGCTGGCAAGATTGAAAAAACCGTGCTTTTTCGGCGTTTTCGCTGGCTGCACCTGCTGCCCGACTGGCGCACCATTCATATGTGGTTCAGTTATGCTCGGCAAAATCGCAAGGATGACACGCTCCTGCTCGCAGTCATTCGTGAATTTGAGCGGGATGGACTTCGCTTCGACTCAGCACTCAGATACGCACCGGAGCTGCTCGTGAAACATGGTTTCCTGACAAAGAAACGTCCGTCAGCTGCTCAATGGGACGATATCCGATTTGGCTGGCAACTGGCACGCGAGATGGGTCGTCTGGATGTCGGTCAGACTGTTGTGGTCAATGACATGGCTGTGATGGCCGTGGAAGCGATCGAAGGAACGGACCGCTGCATTCGTCGAGCGGGGGAACTCTGCAGACGTGGTGGCTTTACTGTCGTGAAGGTGGCCAAACCCAATCAGGACATGCGATTTGACGTCCCCACTGTCGGAACGGAGACAATTCGCTCCATCCATGAGGCAGGGGGAAGAGTTCTGGCGATTGAAGCAGGTCTGACGATTCTGCTGAATCCGGAAGAAGTCATTGAGCTGGCAGACCGCCTGGGTGTCACCATCGTCGCAGTCAACGTGAATGAAATGGGCCTGCAAAACGCTGCCTGACGGGCATTTCTGCAATAGCTGCCCTCATCCTGCCGCAGTATGGGTCCAACTGCATCGATTCCAACACCCCAACAGCGGAAATCCACAACGGTCCGATGGGACAGGACGATTGAAATCGTCGTCTGAGTACACAGCGTCCGAAATATCAGGTGGAAAAGCTCATCTGCACGCGTTATACGTGGCGTATTGTATGATTTCCGTCTGGAACATACGGCTTTGTGCGGCCCGCAACTGCCATCGATGCAGTGCTCGCCGCCCGTCTGATCACCTGCCGACTCAGCTCTGCGCCGGGACTGCTGCCCATGAAAACTCACGTGCTCCTGATATTGTCGCTTGTCTGCAGTCAGCCGCTGCTGGCCCAGGCTCCCAGGACTGACGTTGCTGACCTGAATGCCGGCGAGGGACTTGTGTGGCTTGCAGGTACGGTCCGTACGGATGGCGGGACAATGCGTGTCGATCTCGGGGACGTGCATGGTGTGCTCGAAGGAGACCGTCTGGCGGTCTTCCGCAGCTTTGAAGACCACCACATTCCCCTCGGTATTGTCCAGATTGCAGATGCAGGAACGGTCTGGAGCAACATCACATCGACGTCTCCGACTCCCCTGCGGGAAGGAGATCTCGTACTGGGAGTACGAACCGTCCGCCAGACAGGAACCGGAGAGAATCTGCAGAACGGTTTCCTGCGGCGTCAGCTGATTCGCAACGGTGATCGCAATGGATACTCCTCAGCCGACCGTGTCGAAGTCGCGCTGACGCTCCGCAGCCTTGTCCGCAAGCAGGACCGCTGGGCTCGCGAGAAGAAGCAAGTGGCTGGAAGCGTGCGTTCCGGCACCATCACCGCTGCGAAATTTGCGGCACTGCAACCGCTCCGAAACCATATCCTGCTGCTGCGGAAGTATCGTGAAACCGGTATTCCTCTGGAAACCAGCATCGGTAGTACATGGGAGAACTGCATCACGGTCCTCACGCCGCGACACAACGTTGATAACCCCGCCCTTGAGGCTGATCCAGAAACAACTTCGCTCGCGCTGCCCGCCGACCAGCAACTCAAGCAGCGAATCGAAGTGATCCGTGACGCAACTTCATTCATCCTGTTTGACAGATTCCCGGAAGAGCAGAATCTGGCCGTGCTGATCTGCGCTGCAATCGAACAGGACAATCCCCCCAACGAGGCGCTCTGGATTGCAGTGCAGTTGTCCAGAAGCCAGTTTCCGAACTTGGCAGAGGACCGTGAGATGCTGGAGGAGATTCCGGAGATTCTGCGCCGTGTGCGGCTGGCGCAGAACCAGGCGGCGTTCTGAGAAGTCGGGCAATCTGCAGACGAATGCGGCGGCAGGAAGAAAACGTGGCACGGGTGTGTTAAAATGGGGTGTGTGCAGGATGGCACCACGAATGGACACACACCTTTCCCCGGAAGCACAGCCGCATGTCACGGATACAGCAGCTGGATACTCACGTGATCAACCGCATTGCAGCGGGTGAAGTCATTGAGCGTCCTGCCAGCGTGATCAAGGAACTGCTTGAAAACAGCGTAGACGCGCTGTCCACTCGCATCGACATTCAGGTCGTCGATGGCGGCATGGAACTCATCCGCATCGCCGACAACGGCGAGGGGATACACTGCGACGATCTGTTGCTGGCAGTGACCAGTCACGCCACCAGCAAGATTCGCTCTGATGCTGATCTCGACCACGTGAGTACTCTTGGGTTTCGTGGCGAAGCGCTTGCATCCATTGCATCGGTCTCACGCTTCAGCGTCCGTACCCGCACCGAATCCAGCGACAAGGGTCGCGAACTTGAAAGTCACGGTGGTCAGATCGTCCGGAATTCCGACTGTGGCTGCTCCCCGGGAACGGTCATGGAAGTCCGCAATCTGTTCTTCAATACACCGGCCAGACGGCGATTCCTCAAAAAGGCCTCCTCGGAATTCAGTCGAATTGCCGAACAGTTTTCCCGCATCGCCCTCGCTAATCCGGCGCTTGCACTCACACTGCGACACAATGACCGCCTGGTGTACGAACTTCCGGCCACACACGACCCTCTGGATCGTATTCGTCGCTTCTACAATGCTGAACTCAGTGAAAAGCTGATCAGCGTCGAATCAACCGCAGAACTTCCGGACGGCGGAACTATTCGACTCTGGGGATACGTCGGAGAACCAGCACTGAATCGGGCCACTCGCAAGGATCAGTTTCTCTTCCTGAATGGGCGCTGGATTCAGGATCGCAGCCTGCAGCATGCTCTGCAGGAATCCTATCGTGGGCTGCTGATGACCGGCCGACACCCCGTCAGTTTTCTGTTTCTGGAGATCCCGCCGGCCCTTGTCGATGTAAACGTTCATCCCACCAAAAGTGAAGTCCGCTTTCAGGACAGCCAGCAACTCTACCGGCATCTGCTCAGGACGCTGCGCGACCGTTTCGTTGCACTCGAATTCCGCACCGAACTGAGTCTTCCGGAATCCCAGCCAGCGGTACCTGCTCCCACCCGTTTCGACTCCGGCGGCCTTCCCCAGTCACCGCACCGCCAGCTGCAGTTGCCACCCGCTACCAACAGCCCTGCGTACTACCAGCCCCGGTCTGAGATCGGGCGACAGCGTGCCCACAGCAACGCGGTGTTCCACAATCCAGACGTTGTCGCTGCCCTCGCTGTGGACCATCACCTGCAGGTGTCAGATACACCCGTCACCAGACAAAGCCACACCACGGAGTCACTACCCAGCTCGCCGCAGACGACAGCATTCGACTCCACACCTGAAATTGTCACTGATGAATTTCGGGCATTTCAGATTTATGACTGTTACCTTGTAGTCGCCAGTGATGCAGGACTGGAAATCATTGACCAGCATGCTCTGCATGAACGCATCATGTACGAAAGTATTCGTGAACGGGTGCTGTCGGGCGATACCGAAACGCAGAAACTCCTCGTACCGGAAGTTATTGAATGCTCCGCTGTGGAAGCAGACGTCATTCTTGAATCGGCAGAGCTGTTTCAGCAGATGGGGTTTGAGATCCAGAGCTTCGGAGGTACCTCAATACTCCTCAACAGCTGCCCTTCACTGATCCCACGCGGCAGGCTGACCAGAATCGTGAAGGATTTCAGCGAACGTCTGCTGCAGAACGACGGTAAAATGAGCCGCAGAGATCTGCTCGACCATATGCTCAGCACAATGGCCTGTCGGGCCGCAATCAAATCCGGCCAGAGACTCACCCGAGAAGAAATGCAGGACCTTCTGCGACAGCGACATCTGGTTGATGACTCACACCACTGCCCGCACGGAAGACCGACGTCACTGGTTCTGAATCGCCATACCCTGGACCAGCGATTCGGACGGCTGGGCTGAGTTCACAGCCAACAGCCATTCGCTGCACACGCATCTCCTCCACACGCGCCTCGCACGGCACTGTACCCCGCATCAGCCGCGCACATTATTCGTGCCGGAGTGCTTCGATCGGATCAAGGCGGGCCGCCGAGCGGGCCGGATACAGCCCGAATAAGATGCCGATGCCCACTGAAATCCCGAATGCCAGCGGCAGACTGCTGGGAACGACCTGAGGCACCAGATCCTTGAACATCTGGCTGAAATCCGACGCTCCGCCACTCTCGAAGAAGAACTGCTCCGCCAGCGTCTTCAGAAGCTGAAATACTGTTGGCGTGGAAAGCCCCAGCAGAACGCCGATCAGCCCGCCACTTCCCGAAAGCACGATTGTCTCCGTCAGGAACTGCAGAGTAATGTCACGTTGCTTCGCTCCAAGTGCTCGACGAATACCGATCTCCCGGGTGCGTTCCGTGACAGTTGCCAGCATGATGTTCATGATTCCGATCCCACCGACGACCAGACTGATCGCAGCAATGGAACCCAGCACCACATTGAAAATCGTACGAATCTGTTCCGCCTGCTTCAGAAGCTCCTGCGGTACGACCACAGAATAATCCTTGCTGCCTTTGTGATTATGAGCGAGGCTCTCACGAATCACGTCTGCTGTGGACATCACTCTGTCGATGTCCGAAATCCTCAACGTAATCTGATTCAGCTGAACCTCCTCAGCACTGAAGGATCCCTGCCTCCGGTCAATATCAAGATCTCCCATCCGAACACGCATCGTCTCCAGCGGAATGTAAATATCCTGGTTGAAGTCCTGACCGGAGAGACTGCCGCCGATCGCTGCACTTGCCTCTCGCGATCGAGTGACTCCAACAACAGTGTAGCGACGATCAGCAACCTTCACCGACTGACCAAGCGGATCTTCATACTGGAACAGCTCGTCTGCAGTTCCGGAAGCAAGTACGCAGACATTGGTCTTCTCTCGCCGATCCTTGTCTGAAATGAAACGCCCCTGAGCAAGACTCAGATGATTCATATCGACATACTCGGGTGTACAGCCGACGATTCGACAGTTCATTTCACGATGCAGAAAACGACACGCTTTGACCAGTTCACGAATTGGAACAGCCTGAATGACGGTAGGAATCGTCTTTGAGAGCAGATCGTAATCAGCACGTTTGAGCCCATATCGCAGCACAAAACTGTCAGCATTCTGCTGACTGGCTGTCTCCCGCGGCGGCTTCACACTTCGCACGATGATGTTCGTTGCCCCCAGCTGCAATACCTGCTGCTGCGCCTGCTGACTGGCACCCTCACCGATTGCAAGCATCGCAATCACGGAGAAAACGCCAAACACAATCCCCAGCATTGTGAGCCCGGACCGCAGTTTGTGCAGCATCAGGCTTTTCAACGCCAGTTGAACTGTTCGCAACAGATTGGGCATAACGTTGAGATTCCCAAGACTCTTGTAACTTCTGTACCAGAACACTGAGGCCGTGCCTCAATCCGGTCAACCGGGGAACAAGCCTTCTCCGGCAATGACCCCATCCTTCATGTAAATCTGTCGCTTCGCCAGCCTGGCAACCTGCGTCTCATGGGTCACCATGATGATGGTGCGTCCCTCTTTGTTCAGTTTGAGCAGAGTGCCCATGATCTCCTCCTCTGTCTTTGAGTCGAGGTTACCTGTGGGCTCGTCAGCCAGGATGATCTTCGGGTCATTGACGAGGGCTCGAGCAATTGCCACACGCTGCTGCTGCCCACCAGAGAGCTGAAATGGCCGGTGGTCCATACGGTCACCCAGCCCCACCAGATCCGCCAGGTGCATGATCCGTGACTGCTCGTCCTTGCCGATTCGTGGATAACCAGTGCGGTAGTGCAGCGGTACTTCAATGTTTTCCAGCACTGTGTACTGCGGGATCAGATTGTAAGACTGGAAAATGAACCCAATTCGCTCGTTGCGGATCTCCGACAGCTCGTCATCGGTCATCTGGGATACATCCCGATCTCCAATGAGATACTTGCCTCGAGTCGGACGATCGAGTGCCCCCAGGAGATTGAGCAGAGTACTTTTTCCACTTCCCGACGACCCCATGATCGCCACAAAGTCTCCGTGCGGAAAGTCAATCGACACACCACGCAGCGCCCGAACCGGTACGGTGCCCAGCATGTAGTCTTTCTCTATATTCACAACCTGCGCTGCAAA
Source organism: Planctomycetaceae bacterium (assembly GCA_023262145.1). Taxonomy (GTDB): domain Bacteria; phylum Planctomycetota; class Planctomycetia; order Planctomycetales; family Planctomycetaceae; genus SXXK01. Next base: position 6,968 of record JALRDR010000584.1, read on the forward strand.
AGACATCTTCAGCCAGACTCTCCAGAGATCAGGGTCCTGAATCAACTGCTTTGCAGAATGAGTCGGATTTCGAACAGGATCCGAATTCCATCTGCCTCAATGGCTGACGGTTCGACGACAATCATAGCTCTCAGTTTCCACTCGGAGCACCCCCACCACCGCCGCCACGTGGACCGCCACCGCCACCACCAGCACCACCACCGCCACCGCCACGCTGACGATTTGCTTCCATGCCGGCCTTTACCTCATCTTTTGTCAATTCGCCGTCCCCGTTTCCATCCATTCGCTCAATCATCTGTGGGGATGGAACTTCATCAGCAGTAATCTTGCCGTCACCGTTGGTATCGAATCGGCTAAAGAACGCGTCCGGATCCATGCTGCGCCCCCCGCCACCAGCACCGCCGCCAGGGCCGCCGCCACCAGGGCCGCCACCACCAGGGCCGCCGCCACCAGGGCCACCGCCACCAGCACCGACACCGCCACCAGGACCGCCCGCAGCAGCCTTGGCGATTGATGGGTCACCCTGCAAGCGTTCACGCTGCTGTTCCACTTCCTTGGATTTCTCAGCCTCAAGGTTTGAGAGTTCTCTGGAGAAGTGAGTTCGAGGGCTCATGACAACCATGTCCCCGGCTTTGACCCCGTCGATGATTTCCATGTATTCATCGTTGGATTCACCAACTTTCAGTTCACGACGCTCCGCGCCTTCCGCGGTTGCGACGTATGCAAAGTAGAAACCCGAGAAGGAAACCACTGACTGAACCGGAATCTGCAGCACTGGCTCTGCACGATCTTCAACGATGATACGGATCTGCGCAGTCATCCCGGGTTTAAGCTTACGGATCTTCTCGCCGGCTGACTGAATCTCAATCGCCGCCTCATATTCCTTGAGATCGGTATTGGGCCAGCTGCCTGGCAACGGTACAGATGACACCGTCTTCAGGATCCCACGGTACGGATCATCCGGAATCGCATCCACTTCAATCTCAACCGGCTGACCAATCATCACTCGGCTGATCCGAGACTCGTGAATGCGAGCATTGATCTTCATCTGGTCCAGGTCAGGCAGATTCACGATCGCCTGCCGTTCGCGGACAGCCGCTCCTTCTTCAATGACGACCGGCTGACTGCCGCGGGAACTCTGCTGGGAAGCGTAGACGACCTCACCCGCCTGCGAGGCAACAAGGCGACAGGCTTTGATCTGTCGTCGATACAGCAGAAGTTTCTCTTCTTCGACCGTCATCGTCAGAGCTGCTGCATCGAATGCAGCACGCATCTGCGACATGGCCGCCTCACCTTCCAGACGGGTTCGCGTTGTATCGAGACGGGAATCCTCTGCAGTCTGAGCCAGCTCCTTGACCATCTTGGGACGCGTGTATTTTTCCAGTACGGAAAGTGCGCCCATTTGTGATGAAAGCTGAATCTGCGATCTTGTCAGTGCCACCCGCTTCTGTTCGAGAGCATTGACCGTTGCATAACCCAGTCGAGCCTGGTCCAGCATGCGTTCGTACTCTTCGCGATTCAGAGCCAGTTCTTCTTCAATGTTCTTGATGTTTCCCTGCAGCTCCTGCAGTTGCTGTTCGTATTCACCACCCTCGGACGTGTAAGCGACCATACTGAGCTGAGCCAGCTCTTCGGCGAGCTTGGCCTTGGCCAGGTCACTCTGATTGGTGGTCTCCTGGATCTCCAGATCCTTCTCTGCCTTTTCAAGATTTGCTCGAGCAGTCGTGACCTTGATCTGCTGTTCCTTTTCGCGCTCAACGAGCGTGGACGAATCCAGCTCACAGCAGATATCACCTGCGATGTAATCGCCTTTTTTCAAGGCCTGTCCATCCGTAACCAGCATTGCTGTGAACTGCCCCATGACCACTTCATAGGTCTGCTGACTTCCATCTTCACCGATCAGCATCACTGATTTGGAAGACTCTGAGGCAGCATCAACAAACTTCACAGTTCCGTCAAAGTCGGCGATGACAGGCCCCTTGACCTTGCTGCCTTCCGGCACCAGAGCAATGATCGTGGTGGAACCTTCAACACTGTTGCTGAGTGTGGAGTTGCGAAGGCTGTCAACGGTGCCGTTTTCCGTAATTGTGATGCGGAATGGCCCTACCTCAGCCGGCTTCAGCACCCAGTCGGCCCGCAAGACATCATCACTCTTTCCGCCGCCGAACGATGACAGTTTTTCATTCACCGACGGAACAAACACGACAGCCAGCACCGCAGCTGCAACAACTGCGATCAGCAGCCATGTCACTGCCGTGCCGGAACGATTTGTCATCTTTCTGGTCATGTCGAAAACCTCAAAGTCGAATTGGGTATGTCGTGGTTCGCAGCATCACAAATCAACATAAATGGGAATATCGTTGTGTCAACAGCTTTGTGATGGTAGCGCAGAATGGTTCAGTTGGACGAAGGATCGGTTACGTCTGATGCCGCGGCATCAGCCCCCTCCCCTGACGGATCAGAACCTTCTGTGGATTCCGGAATATCCGGAATCGTCGGTGGGATTGAAGGCAAATCAGAATCAACACCTTCGGCAGGCTGCAAGCGGACGTAGAACGGATCATTCCACATGCCGCGTGCATCAACCTCCATGATACCCATGTCGCGGAAGATGTTAAGTCGGTTTGTCTCGTATGCCACCCAGTTTTGGGCGAGGGAATTCTGTGCTCGCAGCACCGAACTCAATGCGTTTGTAAGGTTAAACCCGTTACCGCCACCGCCTCCGCCCTGGGCCGCCAGAGAGGCATTGTCATAGGTCAGAGCTGCGTTTCTCACGCTGGTACGGTCGATCAGCAACCTGTATTCAAGCACCTGCAGCTGACGCCAGCTACGACGAACCGACTGTTTCACACTGTCTTCGGTAGCCATGTATTCTCGCCGTACCTGCTGAAACGCAATCTGGGCGCGACGGTAGGAATTACGCTCGCTGATCTGATCAATCGGAGTTGTAAACCTCAGACTCGCTCCATGCCCGGTCTGACCACGCGCATCAGGATTAAGCCCCTGACGCCCGGAAAAGGTAACGTCCAGCCCCGCTTCCAGTGCATTCGCTGCAATTTCAACATCGCGGCGAGCATCCATGACCTCAGCTCGAGCATTCATCAGGTCATGACGATACTCCAGTGCCAGCGAAACAACTTCCTCAATATCAGGGATTCGCATGCTGCCATCGAGTGTAAACGGCGACAATGCAATCTGCTCCACCCGCAACGAGGCCTGCAGCACCTCCAGACTCTGTGCCATTCTGAGCAGATACTTGTCCCGCAGGTCACGAGCCCCGGAGGCACAAACAATGAGCAGTTCGTCGACGGAGTACGAGCGTGCATCTGAGGCATTCAGCCCTTTCGGAAGTTCACTCCACCGGCGAGGGAGTTCACTCTGATCAATCTGACCGCTGCCATCCTTGTCCAGAGCCTGCAGCAGATCCTCCTTCGAATCATGATCGAGAAGGGATTTCAGCATTTCGAGCAGAATTCCACCCACCCGAAACTCTCGCTCAGCCTGTCGAAAGAGTCGTTCATCATTCTCAATCCGCGCTGCCAGCTCAGTACGCTCTTCTTCACTCCGAAAGTAGCGCCGACCCGGGCTCCAGTTGCTGTAATCATCTGCTGTGGCATCAAGCAATTCCTTGATCGGGGCGAAGTCCCTGCGGATCTGATCAATCCCGACCTGCTGCATTGCGTCATGAATCACAATCAGGGAACTGACGTAATTCTGAACCGTACTTACTTCCGGAGCTACACCGACATTGCCCAGCTGCTGTGGCAGCAGATCCATCCCCTGCTCCTTCTGAACCCGCTTCAGATCCTCCTCAAGTTCAATCAGATCCCAGCTGATCAGCTCGAATGGCCTGAGCAGATCCTCGTTCAGTTCCAGCTGTATGTCCGGCGGCAAAAAAAACCGTGGTTTTATCCGGGTTTGCACGTGCAATAGCCACTGCTTCAAGTGGTGATGCGATCGCGCGAACGTCTGCACCGTTGGTAGCTGCCTGCTGTAATGTACGAATTTCTTTTTTAGCAACATTCCTCCAATTCGTTATTTTCAAATTTTAAGATTAAAGTTAATCTAGTAGTTATGAAAAAATTTTTAATCACCTTATTAGCAATTTTATTAGTTAGTTGTTCTTCTGCAACAGATGATACAAATGTATCGTCAGAAA
>JALRDR010000598.1 GCA_023262145.1 Planctomycetaceae bacterium
CTGTACGGCAGGCGGCTGTTGCTCTTCAGGGATGGATTCGGCCTTTTGCAGCAGTTCAACCATCTGCCGCTGGGGCAATGTTCGGGTATTGTCGGCAATTTTCAGGGCTGCCAGAGTGAGTTCGCGATCTTCCGGCGACTGCTGCGGGTAATGTTCCTGAAGCATCGTCAGCCGCAGAGTTCGCTCGAGTTGCTGTAGTTCCTGCTGCAGTGCCTGAATCTTCTTCTGCAGCGGTGGATTGATCTGCCGCATCAGCTGCAGTTGCGTCGGAGTGGCCAGACGCAGCGTGCGATTTCGAAAAGTGAGCCAGTCGTGTTCGTCCAGTGCTCCCTGGAAAACTGCTTTGAGGCGATAGTAGTCTCGCTGAGGGATGGCGTCGTATTTGTGGGAATGGCAGCGGGCACATTCCACGGTCAGCCCCATCAGTCCGGAGCCGACTACGGTGAGCACGTCATTAATGACCCCCAGACGCTCGGGAACGAAGTTCATTGTGCGAGAGCCTGTCTGATCAATTCCCATCCGCAGAAAGCCGGTTGCCGTCAGATTGCTCACCATTTCTTCGCTGACCTCTGAAGCATTGTCGAAATCGATCAGTTCATCACCCGCAAGCTGCTCGGTCAGAAATCGATCGTAAGGCTTGTCAGTGTTGAAGGAATTGATGACATAGTCGCGGTACTTCCAGGCTGCAGGCCTGATTGGATCTGCAGACACTCCACCCTCGGAATCGGCGTAGCCCGCAAGGTCCAGCCAGTAGCGGCCCCAGCGCTCGCCGTAGTGGGGAGATGCAAGCAGCGAGTCGATCAGTTCGGTGTACCATTCTGCTGAGGGGTTCTGTAACCAGAACTGCAGTTGCCGGGGGTCAGGAGGCAGTCCGGTAAGGTCCAGTGTGGCGCGGCGAATGAGGACTGCGCGATCGGCCACCGGTGCAGGTTTCAGCCCGCTTTGCTCCAGCTTCGCCGAAATAAACTCATCAATCGAACCTGACTGAGGATCGCCGTTGAGTTTCCGGAATGCCCAGTGCTCACGGTCGTCCGCAGTGACAAGTGGATCAGGGCTGTTCGTGGCGATGTCTGCCGAATCATCAGACTGTGGGCATCCCGCTGCAATCCAGTCCTTCAGCGTCTGTACTTCTGATTCAACCGGGCGGCGGACGAAGAATTTCAGCAGACTTTCGCGGGGCGGGCAGGCTTCGCTTTCGATTCTGCTGATGATCAGACTGGCCTCAGGTTGACCGGGAATGACATTGGGGCCGCCGGGGCCAGGGATGAGCAGAGCCTGAGGTGAGCTCAGATCAACTCCGCCATCCTTTCGCTGCGGTCCATGGCAGGTCTTGCAGCGGAGCAGAAGAATTGGGTAGACGTTGTGATCGGTTGGAGTTGCAGGCACGGTGTCAATCTGCATTGACTCGTGCGTGGCTTCCGACAGCCACTGCAACAGTGTTCCGCGGTCTGAATCGGGCAGCGGGGGAGCTTCTGCTGGTGGCATTTCACCCGACTCGATGTACTCTGCCAGAATGCCGCGGCCGGCAGCAGAATTCAGCAGTCGGGCCCCCGATTCACCTCCGGCCAGAAGCCCTTCAGGTGATGACAGATTCAGCTGCCCACGTTGAACAGCAGCGGAGTGACATTTGCCGCAGTACTGATCCAGCAGCGGCTGAATGGTCTGGCGGAACTTCTGATCCGGATCTGCGGCGGTTGCCTGTCCCGGGCACATCTGCAGCAGCAGCAAGAAAAGCAGCAGGAGCCGAAAGCGGATGAGGGAGTTCATGACAGGAAGCAATTTCATGAGGGCGACGCAGCAATTGGAAGCACGTATGCCAGACTGCCGATTCTACGGTCGCGTCCCCGGTGCTGACAACTGCTAAGAAAACCGCTGAAGTCATCCCGGCAGGTGGATCAGGGCTGCGTTGCTCAGATGCCCGCCTTGAATATAAACTCTGCACGCACGAGCTGCATGTGCTGGTCGTTTTGCCGGTTGAGCGCATCGCGAAAAAACACCATCCGAATCTGCCTGCTCAGACACGAATGATTCTGGCATCGCTACGATTGTAATTCCTGCGAAACTCCCTTAAAGGACAAACAGGTCCCGAATCTTTTGGTCAGGTGGGTGTGCGCAATGTCGACAGGGGAGGGCAATTCTTCGCGTGACTGGCGTCTGGGTGAACATTATGTACATGCCCTGCTGTCTGGTTTTTCGCCGGATTTCCATCTTGCGGAAGACCTTTTGCCGGAAATCAGAGCAGCGATCAGCAAGGCGGAGACTATCGCAGAATCCGGGGTCTGTTCGCTGGTAGATGCTCTGACGATTGCGGTGGAGTTTCTTTCCGACCGAGCTATGGAGCTGAACACTGTACCGACACGGCGTACCATCGTTGTACTGGCACATCTGCTTGCGGTTCAGTCCAATGGTCCGTTGATCAGCGTTAGCAGTCTGCGGCAACGCTTTCAGAAACTGAGTACAGATCAGCAGTTGGCTCTGCAGTTCCGCTACGTGGATTGCCTGAGTACTGCGAAAATTGCAGAACGGGTGCAACTGGGGCCAGCAAAGGCGGCCGCACTGCTGGCACAGACACGCCAGCAACTGCTGGCCAACCTGATTCCTCAGGAACGGGCCACTGGCGGTCGTCCCGGAAGGCTGGAGGGAGAAATACCGTTCCGCGGAACTGCTTCAGATGCACTGCGCTGCAGCAGATATTTCGATGGCCTGATGAGTGAATCTGAATTGCTGCAGTTTGACCAGCATGTCTGTACGGACATTTCCTTTGCACGGGAGTTGGCATGGCAATGCCGTCTGCATGAGCTTCTGCGCAGGACACTGGCTTCAACCGCTCCGGATGCGGTCGCCGCAAAAGCGATCGACACCGAATCGGAATCAGCAGGTTCGCTGTCGTCGCCTGATTTACTTCCTGTTGTTTCATCAGGTACTCGCCGGCCGATCATTGTGGTGATCCCGGTGCTGCTGTTGCTGCTGTTGTTTTGGTGGATTCTGTTCAGCGATGGTCCGCTGAACGTTCAGGATTATCGCGCGGAGTTGCCGGATGGTGCATCCCCGCGTAGTGCGGTGCTGTCAGTCGGCAGACTCTACTTCCTGAAAGAAAACGGTAACCGCTGGCAGGACACGGGCGATCTGATCATTGGTGAGAGAGTCATCCAGTTGCGGAGGGGGACCGGTTTGATTCGCCTGCGAAACGGGATTCGAATTGCTCTGACGGGGCCGGCGTCGTTTGTGATGGAAAGCGATCATCACTTTCACCTGGTTGACGGAACGGCGGTCGCGGATTCTTCCGGCACCGCCGGGGTTCTGTTGCTGACGACAGGCAGGGTCCGGGCGGTTATGAGCAAGGGGACGATTGGAGGTCGCAGCGACTACGGCCTGAGTACTGCAGTTCAGTCGTTTGTCACACCCCTGAGCGTGCACGTGCTCAAAGTTGCCAGTGGAGGCAGTTATGTGTCGAGGGAATTGAGTGCCGAAACGTCTCTGCATCTTGAGGGCGACGATGTGTCAGGGCAGCTTGAGTCAGGAATCAGGCCGGAGTTCAGTGCGCTGTGGAAGCTGGCTGTGGGTATTGAGCGGCTTCCGGAGGAATTCAGAATAGCCAGTGGTTCAGTTCCTGGCTCGAGAAACACGCAAGGTGCGGATCTGCGGGTGATTCCCGAGGGTATTATTATGGCGCCGTCCGCCGGAATCCTCGTTAATCTGGCGTCGCCAGGACGCCTGCAGATTGATGATTCAGCGAACGATCATCCACGGATCGATGCCGGTGTTCGTCTGCGCAGCTTTCGAGTATCCCTCGGCAGTTCACCCGGGGATACCAGTGTCAACCGAGTCACGGGTGAGATTCGATTCAACGAGCCTGTGCTGGGGATTATTGGTCAGACGTCATTGCTGAATAAGACCGATTTGATACTCCGGCGGCCGTTGGAGGAGCAGTATGTCTGGCGCGGTATTGAAGTCGGAAGTGGTAAAGGAAGTGAGCGTTCCGTGCGGGATCTGGTGACATTGTCGAACGATCGTCGCAGCATTTATTTTTCGTTCAATGCCTCGGTTGCAGTGGATGAGATTCGGATCCTCGTGCAGTACAGGCCCTGATCAGTCGGTGCAGCTGAAGAATACGCTCAGGAAATTCCCGGTTCTCCATCTCGGGGCAGAGCCAGCCGGATTGACGCCAGTCCCGCCGTCGCAGGTGTTGAGTAATCCGTCAGACAGCCCCCCTGCAAGTCCGGAGCTGCTGCAGTCATAGTTCCCTGCCAGAGCAATACTGGAAGCTCAGCACAGACCGTGGCAGCATGCGCAGGTGGGTACTGAAGGTCCGTGATCAGGATGCCGGCGGACAGTACGACTACAGCTGACATGCCTTTGACGTTCCCCGCGAGCCGACTCGACAGCTGTGTCTGCCAGACAGTCAACGCAGCTTTACTTCCGGAGTCTCGAAGGAGCCGTGTCCAGGTAACGCTGCTGTGCAAATCTGTTGAACGGTACCCGCAGACAGATGAAGAGTCATTTTTTTGCGGGGTTCAGGATGCATCGCGGATGCTGTACACTCCCGCTGCTTTGCTACGGAGCAACCGCGATGCTGGCTCGCGACGCCGGTGCCGGAGGTTCAGTCTTGTTGTGACAGTATGAACGAGTTCAGTCAGGAGACCGCCTCAATGGCTCCATTAATTCAGCGCATTGGTAATTCTTCACGCTGGTCCGATGTTGTGATTTTTCGCGGGGTAGCGCGCTGGGCGGAGGTGGCGGAGGACAGAACTGCTGATGTCGCCGGGCAGATCAGTCAGGTACTCACTCAGATTGAAGAGACGCTTATCCAAATTGGCAGCACCCGCGAGTTGCTGCTGCAGATTGTCATCTACCTGCGCGATCTGGAGCATGTGCCGGAATTGAACCGGCAGTGGGATGGTTGGGTAATCCACGGGCATGCCCCGGTGCGAGCCTGTGTGCAGGCGGGGCTGGGGGAGAGTTGCGAAGTGGAAATGCTGGTGGAAGCCGCTGTCGACTGACTCTGCCTCAGATCGTGTCACAGGAACAGCATGTACAGTTGAGTTCGCAGGTTGGCACTTAATCTCTGATGTTCATGTTTCGTCTGGCTTCGGGGCGACCGGCAACGGGCCAGTCTGAGTAACAAGGCGGAGCAGGTCACCGATGGTTCGATGTGCCTCGATCGGATGCCGCAGAGCAACATGGTGGTGGACCTTGTAGCGATTCCGGCGACCAACCCGCTCTCTTTCGAGCACTCGCGCTTCTTCCAGTTCCTGGACAATTCTCTGCACAGCACGCTCTGTGATTCCCACACGGGTGGCGACTTCCCGGAGGAGGATTTCCGGCTGACTATCAAGCAGCATCAGAACATGCGCGTGATTCGTGAGGAAAGTCCAGCGGGGAAATGTCGGGGCACCGACACTCAGTACTGCGGCCGCAGGAGAAGATTCTGCTGTTGGGGGATCTTCAGTCATGGCGGTGTTGAAGAAACCGTGAGGCAATGAACGTCTGAATGGGGACACGTATTCGGGAACTGGAACTTTCAGCAGCCGTT
>JALRDR010000734.1 GCA_023262145.1 Planctomycetaceae bacterium
AAGCAGTGAATTCCAATCGGAATCATGCCTGCTTGCTTGCCAGTGGTTGTGGTCAGGCAGGCCCCCGCCCATGGCTCTGCCTGGCTGACAACCCTCATTTAGCCACAGACTTTCATCCGACGGCGTTTTTTGGTTCACTCACGACCTCGTGGCTCATTTTGAATACGTCTGCCTGCTGAGGAGAGTCTGTTCAATGAAACGTCTGCACCTGATTGCAATCCTGATCAGTCTGAATCTCCAAGCCCTGAGTTTTGCTCAGGTACCGGCAGAACCTGGCGAATGGCCGCAGTGGCGCGGACCCAACGCGGATGGAGTGAGCACAGAAACAGGGCTGCTCCGACAGTGGCCGGACAACGGCCCAAAAGTGATCTGGCAGGTCGATTCTGTTGGTGTCGGTTATTCATCACTGGCAGTCAGCGGCGGACGAATTTTCACGCTCGGTGACCTCAACGGGATTGAGCACATTCTTTGCCTCGATTCCAAGGACGGGACCGTAATCTGGCAGAGACAACCAGGTACACTCGAGCAGCAGCTCACAGAAAAGGTGGACGGCGAATTTGCGCGAATGGATCGCAATTCTGACGGTACCATCGATGAACAGGAAGCGCTGCTTCGATTCGGCTGGAATTTCAACAGCTACGACCTGCCGCTGATCGACGTTGACAGTGCCGAACTGGCAGCAAAGCGAGTGAATTCCCTGCTGCAGCTCACTGACAAGAACAACGACGGCCAGCTGGATTTCAGTGAAGGCAACGAGCTGTTCCGGGAGACACTCGGGAGGATGGACCAGGAAGACAAGAATGCTGATGCAGATGCCCTCGCAGCCACTCGCACCGAGGCGTGGTTTGCTGCACTCGACACAGACGGAAACGGCATACTCAGCCGGGCCGAAGTGCGGCAGACTGCTCTGGATCGTCAGTTCGGTCGCTTTGACCAGAAGGACCCGGCAACCGACAAAAGTGACGAGCAGTTGAGCCGTGAGGAAGTGCAGAACGGTCTGGTCAAATTTGAATCAGGACGCGACGGGGTGATTACTCGTGATGAACTGCTTGACTACTACACTCGCAACAACGCAGACGGCGATGGACTGCTTACTGCCTTCGAATTACGTACGGCCTTTGGCGGGTATCGCAATGGCATGGGCGATGGTCCGCGAGGAACTCCCACTGTGGACGGTGACCGCCTGTATATTGAAGGTGGCAATGGCGATGTTGCCTGCATGGAAACCGCGACAGGAAACACAATCTGGCATATCAACCTTGCTGAAGAATTCGATGGCCGTGTTCCGGGCTGGGGATATTCTGAATCTCCACTTGTCGTCGATAATCTGCTCATCGTCACACCGGGCGGTCAGAAAGGCACCCTGCTCGCTCTGAATAAAATGACCGGTGAAACTGTCTGGCAGAGCGGCAGCATCACGGAGTCAGCTCACTATTCCACTCCTGTACTTGCCACAATCAACGACGTGCAGCAGATCGTACAGTTTGGCAATCGCAGCGTCTTCGGAGTCTCTCTCAAGGATGGCAGCCAGCTCTGGAGCTATTCGGCGCCGGCAAACGGAACCGCCAACTGCTGTTCACCCGTGATCGATGACAACTACGTCTTTGCTTCCAGTGCGTACGGCACTGGTGGCGGCCTCGTGAAAGTGACTCGGAATGGAGACAAGCAGGAAGCTGAGGAAGTGTATTTTGAAAACCGTCTGCAGTGCCATCACGGTGGCATCGTGCGAATCGGAGAGTACATGTACACGTGCGGCAACGGTCCGCTCACATGCGTGCATTTCCGCACCGGGGAGATCGCATGGCAGGCGCGGAGCGTTGGCAAGGGATCGCTGCTTGCGGCCGACGGTATGTTGTATGTGCTCAGTGAGAATCACCGCGTCGCGCTGGTTGAGGCGACTCCGGAAGAATATCGCGAGCATGGTACGTTCGAGATCAAGGCCCACGGTCGCCCGTCATGGGCTCACCCCGTCGTTGCCGGCGGAGTACTCTACCTGCGGGATCAGCAGTCATTGACTGCCTATTCCATCAGGGCAAGTGAAGAATAGCCAGCGTTACTTCTGATGTAACGCGAGTTCTGAATCTGCTGCGTTCAAGGAGCCGCGATCGCCCTGCCGGGCGATCGCCTCGGCAGCAACCTGCTGCACTGCGGATCAGCACTCCGCTGCGTTGCTTCCACTCCGGTGGCAAACCATGCGTCCCGCTGATGTAGCCAGCCAGCAGTGCGGTGCTTCAGACGCAGTTGAGGCTTTCGGCTGGCGTCAGGGACGCCTGCCTGTGGAGCCTGGCAACGTGGTCAAAGCAACCCGCACAAGGCAGCAAACAGACTCCTCACGAACATCTCGTTAAAGGCAGGCTCTTTCCTGCAGCAAGAAGTCAATCTCGCTTCACTATTCCGCCTGCAGCCAGCCGTGCCCCGTTGCTATTGGTGGCGGCCCGGGAGGCAACTGCGGAATTGTTCCCGCTGGAACCAGCGTCGCAGCCCATGCCTCGTGCGCATCCGCCAGCTGACGCACCAGTTCCGGGTGATTCGCGGCGACATCGCTTTCTTCAGTTGGATCTTTCTGCAGATTGAACAACTGCCAGGGATCCCCAGCGTACTTGCGATACAGTCGCCAGTGCTTCCAGCGCACAGCGATCAGATGGCGGCGTTCTGCATCACCCGATTCATTGTTCAGCCAGAACAGATACTCGTGCGTGCCCTCGGAAACTCTGTTCGTCAGATGTGGAATCAGATCCACTCCATCACAGTGCTCCGGAATCTGCAATCCGGCATGAGCAGCGATGGTGGAGTAAAAATCGAAGTTGGAGACCAGTCCGTGGAATACAGTTCCCTGCGGGAGTACACCGGGCAGCGACAGAATTGTCGGCACACGTACCCAGCCCTCCTTCTGCGTCCCCGCCCCCTTTCCGCCAGTGAATGGCGTTGAAGAACCCCCTTCCCCACCGTTCGCTCCATTATCGCTGGAGAAAATGACGAGTGTATTCTCGCGCAGCTGCAGTCGGTCGAGGCAGGCCAGCAGCTTTCCGATCTGATCATCCACCGCAACGATGTTTCCGGCAAGTTTGCGACGCTTTCCCTCGGCAGTCGTCCGATTCATCAGGCGAGCAGGCACCTCTGTGCTCGGGGAATGCACCGCTTCCGGAGACCAGTAAAGAAAAAACGGTTCTTCGCGGTGCAGTTCAATGAATTCCACCATACGATCGCCGTCATAGTCAGTAAGCCAGACAGTTTCTCCAGCCTCATTGAGACAAAAGTACTTTGAACTGGCGGCCGATTTCGGTCGCGATTTGTTCCTGTCGCTGACTGCAGCAGCAGGGCTGGCGGCCCTGGGCGGTGTGCGAGCAACCTGCGTAAAACCCAGCTGCAACGGCCCCTGCTCCCGTGTGCCGATATCCCATTTCCCAATCTGTCCGGTGGCGTAGCCTGTGCCGGTCAGCAATTGTGCCAATGTGGGTCGATCTTCAGGAACCGGCAGTCCGCGAGACATACCATACTTGCCGAATCGCTGCGCGTACTGCCCCATCAGCAGACTGCACCGACTGGGACAACAGGGCGGATTGGTGATATGCGATGCAGTCAGCCGTACGCCTTCCGCCGCCAGTCGATCAATATGCGGCGTAGGGATGTCCTTGCATCCGTAAGCCCCCAGATCGCCGTATCCCAGATCATCGATATACACCAGCACCACATTCGGACGGCGGACGGAACCGACTTCCCCTGCTGCCGGACGCACCGCACCAAGAAAGCCAGCAGCAATCGTCAATCCCAGCCAGAGCGAACGTATACGCAACCCCATCCGAGTCTCCCATAATTTCCGGAACTGCTTTTGCCGCGTTCACCGAATGCATGTAACCAGAACAGGCAGCCACATGGCCGCAGAGTAACGCATCGCCGGGGCACCATCGCAGCCGGCGGCTGTATGCAATAGAGCCGCAGGCAATATTTGTCAGGAGGTCAGGCTGGCCCCGAAGTCCTCACCCGGCATCTGAATCATCGCAACAATTCGACTTTTGACGCCAGCACCCAGCCGGTACGCCCGCCGATTTCCACCTCCAGCCAGCGATCGCGTTCCTGCACCAGAATCAGCTCAGTTCCGTCCGGCAATGGTGCTGAAAGACGAGCCGCAGCATTCTCGGAATCAGCCGATCTCAGGACACAATCCGCTCCTGTGACGACCGCCTCGGGCTGCTGCGTACCGAAACTGTTCATTACCGTCGGGATCAGGCTGACCAGCCAGATGAGCAGCATTGTTACGCCCATATTTCGCCAAAGCACTGAGCTGCGGATGATGCCTGCAGACACAAACATCGCTCCGGCAAGAAAGAGCCCGGCCGTCAGAAGTTGCAGCTGTATTGTGCTGAACGACGCCGTCCAGAAGAACAGCGTATCGCTCAGCTCATCGAACTCATTCCGCCGGACGGATTCCGGCAATGTCGCCCGTACAGCACTCAAATTCTGCAATGCCAAGGAATTGCCGGGTTCCAGATCAAGCCCCCGTCGCCACGCGACAATGGCCGCGCCCACGTGTCTGGCCTGCAGGGCTGCATTTCCAAGATTCAGATATAACTGCGCAGAGGGACGCCTGCCTGCGGCGACAGTGGTTTCCACCACCTGTCGAAACAGCTGCTCAGCAAGCCCGAACCTCTGCAGTTGCAGGTCCGGTTGAGTTTCTTCCAGCGCTGCCGAATACTCCTGCACGGCACGTTCCACCTGCGCAGTGTCATCCGCCACCACCGATCCAGTGGTGCTGAACAGCAGCAATGCGATCAGCAATCGCACTGAAAGATTGCTCTGGATCACTTTCCGCTCTTTCATCACAACAATTGATCCACAAGTTTCAACGCTGCATCCACAAGGGACTGCTCCGGCTGCCCCGCTTGTCCGCTGCGATCGTAAATGCGAGTTTCACACTCGGCAATCAGACGATCTGCCCTCTGTCGCACTTCTCCAGTGCAGTACCCGAGCAACTGTCGCAACGCCCTTGCCACCTGCGCTGCCGACTCTGCTCCTCGCAGCGATCCAGACTCCACGATCGACTGCCGCGCTCGACGAATGCGCTGATCACGCTCCCATTGCAGCGGATCCCGATGACTTCGGCGTTTGGTAACAACAGCCAGAATGACCACGGTAATCCCGAGTGCGTAGATCAGTGCAGGAAGCATTTCCCCTGCGTTTTCAGCCGCCGCCAGAGCGAGGAGTACAGCCGGGTCCTTTTCGATCGCCAGATTCGCTCCCGAAAATGTAAGTGCGGTCCGTGCTGCACTATCGTCAGAAGCAACTCCGGCAGTACCGGAATCAGTCGCCCCGCCAACGACGTCAGAAGCTGAGATAACCTGTGCCGGCAGCACCTGCATCGCCACCGGGGCCGATCGCGTCGTCAGATACTTCTGCTGCTGTGGATCAAACCACGAAAACGCAACGGGGGGGATCTGCTGCACGGTTTCCTGCTCTGCCCGAACAGTCACCTTGAACTGACGCGCACCATCCGTCGATGTCCCCAGCGGTCGCTCCTGCGGTAACTGAAAATCGCTTTCCGAAAGGCCGCCATCAGCGGACAGTGGCGGCAGCATCAACTGCTGCAGATTGCCCTGCCCACGAACAGTAACATCCAGCGTGATTGGATCGCCCACACGCACGACCGTGCGATTGGCAGCTACGGCAATGGAGAAGCCCTGCCCGACAGCACCGGA
This sequence comes from Planctomycetaceae bacterium, assembly GCA_023262145.1. Taxonomy (GTDB): domain Bacteria; phylum Planctomycetota; class Planctomycetia; order Planctomycetales; family Planctomycetaceae; genus SXXK01. Next base: position 5,694 of record JALRDR010000734.1, read on the forward strand.
AAAACTCTCTGGTCGATTCTCCGCAGGAAGTGAACGCACAGAAAAACTCAACGGCTTACCAGCGGCAAGTACCGGGCTTGTCGATCGAGCAACGCGATCGCCGAACAGGTTCCGGCCCCAGGAAGTGACTTTTTCGGTGCGGCAAGTGACTGGAACCATCTCGTATTCCGCGGGTCGGTCAAGCGTCATCAAACGGGACCCCTTGACCACAATATAGTCACGTCCTCCTCTGCTTTCCCGTTCCACCTCGGCGTCAATCGACACCCCGCCCCGCGCCGTCGCAAGAGTCAGTCTCGTCGGCGTTCGCGGAGCCACATCTTCGAACTCAAACTGATCGAACAACGGAGATCGAATCTGCAATGCAGAAAACAACTGCTGTACCTCCTGCAGATCTCCAGCATAAGCCCAGCGAATCTGCAACGGCACCTGTTGCCCGACGTACAGTACCTGCGCCGGAAGTGACACAGAGATTTCCATATCCGGATCTGCCGGAAGGTCCTGGATCTTCAGCTGAGTGCTGCCGACCGACAATGGCCTCCCGTCCAGCTCCACGCTGAAGGGCCCCACGGTGAAATCGCCGGTCCGCTCCGCGGTCACCGCAAAACTGAAGCGATAGCTGGCCGTTTCACGACGCGTAACGCGACCATTGATCGACTGCAGAAAGGAACTTACGGAACGTCCTGTCTGCGGCCCCTGGATTCTGAGACCCTCGGGGATGTCACCCGCCAGCGTGCAGACTGGCTCCGCAGCAGATTGCACGTCTTCGAGGATGACCTGTACCACCACGGGCTCACCCACAAACCATGGGCCCGGCTGTTGTGCCAGATAAGGCTGTTGTGCGCGGACGATCCCTGCGGGAAACAGACCGAATATGGACAGTGTCAGAATCATCCTGAGTCGCATGCTTACCAGTCCCTGTCCGTTCCGCCGCCGCCGATCACATTTCCCCGCTGACGATCACGCCGACGCTCCGCTTCACGGTCCCGTATCAACTGCAGCAACTGCTCGGCATTCATTTGCTGTTGCTCCCGCTGCTGCTCACCATTCGACTGCTGGTCATCGCTCTGTTCCTGATCACCCTGATCCTGCTGATTCTGGCTGTTATCCTCCTGATCGTCCTGCTGATTCTCGCTGAGCAGTTCGAGGGCCTCCAGCAGTTTCTGCAGTGCTTCTCGCTGATTGCTTTGCAGCGACGCAAACTGCCCCTGCCATGACTTCTCTGCAGCAGTTCGCTCAGCGCCCGCATTGTCTGCAGTCTCCGCCGATTTGTCAGCGGCAGAATCCGAGCCCGCCCCATCAATGGCTGCTTCGACAACGCGACTGCCTTCGGGCTGCAGGTCACCGACCACCTTCTGCATCGCCAGCTGAGCTGTGTCCACCAGCTGAGCAGCCGCAGTGAATCGCTCAGCAGCTGCGGCTGCCTGCTCCGACTCTTCCGGAGTCGGCTGCTGCAAACTTTCATCACCTGGCCCGGCAATCATCCCTTCAGCCTGCTGTTGCAACCCTGCACGGATCTGCTCGGCAGTCTT
>JALRDR010000768.1 GCA_023262145.1 Planctomycetaceae bacterium
CGAGACCATGTTGTTGTCGGTATCGCCCATCCAGTCCTTCAGATCGTTGAGAACCTGGAAGGCAACGCCCGCATGGCGGCAGTAATGAGCAATCAGATCGGTCTCAGCGAGCGGATGTCCAGCCAGACGCAATCCGGCATACAAAGCGGCCTCGAAGGCGGGTGACGTTTTGAGGGAATAGATCTGCAGGGCATCCAGGGGCGAAAGCGATGCATCCGGGTTCTTCAGGAAGGCCATTTCGGCCCCCTGACCATCACACAACCGCAGATGAGCAGCGGACATGTGGTCCAGGACATCGAGTGCAGCTGCAGCGTCGTGAGCAGCTGCGGAATGGATCAGACGGTACCCAAGTCCGATCAGGTAGTCACCGACGTTGATCGCCTGCTCCACACCGTGTGTGCGATGCAGCGTCGATTTACCGTAGCGAAACTGATCATCGTCCTGAATATCGTCATGAACCAGTGATGCTTTATGAAAGGCTTCGATTGCCATAGCGACAGCGGCAACCGCGTCCGGAATCTCAGGAGTCTCAGCACCGCTGGTGAGCTGTTGCTGACCCGACCCGGCGTACCAGGCGGCAAGAGTCATGAATGGGCGAAAACGCCTTCCGCCATGCTGCAGCCAGTCGCGGGAAATCGCTTCTGTCGCAGCCACCGGCGAGGATTCTTTCTGAACGGCCGCTAATCGAATTGGCGGCAGCAGCTGGTCAAAGCGAGTTTCGAAAACCTGCGAAGAAGCACGCAGAAGGGGCACATAACTTGTCGTGGGCTTTTGCGGCAGGGGTTCATAGCGGTCGAGCACTTCCCAGACCCATGACTGATCCAGTGTGGTGTTCAGACAGTCCCCGGAATGCAGCGGTACTGCATAGGAAGGCACTCCAGCGATCAGCACTTTATCGATTGCTTTCTCGAGCACATTCAGACAGGCAACGCCAAGAATCCCATCGATGTAACCGGAGACGATGATCTTGAGAACAACCGGGGAGCCTTCAGCAACCAGCACTTTGTAACCGAGCTGTTCCGCCCGGACCTTGTAGTCGGCAATGGAACAGGCACCGCAGCGCTCGCAGTCGAGACCAAATTGTGTGTACTCGGCTGGGCAGCCCTCGGCATGCTTCAGACAATGAGGTAACAGCAGCATGCGGCGATCGAATGGAATTGCCAGAAACTGTCGCTTCCAGAAGAAGTTCCCGATCATCACCATCGCGAAGCCAAGGAATTTCTCGGGCAGCTCCATTTGACCCAGCAGCGTCCGTCCGTGCGATTCAAGCTCGTCCCGGCTGAGCGCCCGCGAGTGATCAAGCTGCAGGGCGTACTCCTCGGCTGCATCACGGACTTTTTCACGAAGCTCCAGTGTTTCCGGAACATACTTGAACTGAGTCGTACTGCGGCGACGACGACGACGTTTGACAGGCGTCGGATCGTCATCCATTTCGGCAGCTTCGTCCGGAAACTGCGGACGAATCAGATCTTCGTCAATCTCGTGTGATTGCGTTTCAGCTGAGGACACTTGCAGCTTCTCCGTCGTCTACCGACTGTTGTATGAAAACCGCTGCGAGGCGGTGAATACCTGGATGGTCACTGCGCACTGGCTTCGACCTCTGCCAGCAGAATTCAGGCCCCAGCATACAGGACCCGAAATCCGCTGCAGCATCTCTTTGTACAGCAGCAGTCGTCCGGGGGGATAAGTTGATCATTCTACAGAGTATGAACCCGATGCAACATGAACCCGATGCAACACACGTTCGGCAGGAATGCAGGAAACTGCCATTCCCACCAATCTGATCAAAACGCCGAACTGCACCCGCTGAAGTGTAACCTGGACAACTCACCTTCGCATCTGAAGTCCTCTCCTAAACCCCGAGACTGCGAAGATGAGCGGATACAAACGTTCAAAATACCAGAGTTTTGCGAAATAAAAGCCAATTGGAGACGGCTGTGCGATCTCTCCCCGGGACACCGTCGCCGCGAGCCAGTCGAGGCCACGTGCCACAGCCGCTTCCGCCCCCACAACTCCACTCAGACTTTCGACAGCCAGCGCCGTTTCCTCCACAGTACTGCCAATGCCCTTAACTGCCGACCAGCCGCCGTCGTGATTCTGATTCTGCAGGAGCCAACGGACAGCCTGGGCAAACATGACCGTCTGCTGCTGTTCGCAGACTGACAGGGCACGCAGCACTCGTGAGGTTCCATAGAGAGGATTCTCATCATCACAATTGTGTTGATTTCCAAACCACAACGGCAGCCACGAACCGTCGGCACGCTGCTGCCGGCTCAGGAACTGCAGACCACGCTGCATTGCCTTGCGCCACGGCCCTTCCGGCAATCCGATCCTCCGGTCCCACTCCGCAAAGGCGCGGAGCACATGAGCAGTCAGGTCTGACGAACTGCGGTCGAAGGGCAGAGTTCCCCAGCCACGGCAGAATGTCGGCCAGCCACCATCGCGATTCTGCAGATTGAGCAACCATACTCCGGCAGCGTGCAGGGCCGCACGTTCAGCATCTCCGAAGTCCTCTCCAGGTGCCCGCAGGTTTAACAGCGCCAGCATCGCCCCCGGTGTGTCGTCCGAATCCGGTACGCCGCCGGGCAGTGAAATCCAGGACCAGCCCCCGGGGGCTGCACCCGTATAAGGGTGAATCCGAGTGTACTGCTGATCCAGCAGCCAGGTGCGAATTCGATCCGCGGCGAGGTCATCAAGTTGCTGTTCATCACGCCCGTGCCCTTGCCGACTGAGCGCATTCACGCTCAGCGTCGTCACCCACGTCTCCAGATTCGTGTCAATCGGCCAGCTGCCGTCCGGCCGCACGGACCTCGCAATAAACGTCAGACAACGCCTGGTGACCGGATGAGCATGCAGCCCGGAGCCAATCAGACTCATCGACACAAAACTTGTCAGGGGAGTCGCTTCAAGAAATCCACCATTGGGTGGTTGAATGGATTCCAGGACGCGCAGAGACCTGCCAATGGCCCTGCGACGGATCCAGCGCAGGAGTGGATTCCAGTGGCCGCGGTGGTGAAAGATCACCTGTCCGATGGCGATAAGCGCCGGCAGCGCATAACTCACCACCGGCATTCTCACTGCGGCATACAAGCGTTGCGGAATACAGGCGAGCTCAAAAGGCAGGGGCAGAACCTGCTTCCATGACACCGTACCCGCCAGTGCACAATGCGTCAGGATGGGGATCGAAAACGTGCGATCCTTTCCATAACGCTGCAAAACCGCTGAGGCCCCGCCTGCAGCCTGCACGTGAGCTGCAGCCTTGTCCCGAATCTGCTGCCACTCCGGATTGCAGGGCAGGTTCGTCTGCTGAGCTGCATGGAAGACAGCATGAACCAGCATTGTGGTTGAAATGTTGCTGATGCTGAGTACGGTGTCACCCCAGCCGCCGTCGCCATTCTGATGTTCCGCCAGCCAGCGCAGTCCACCCTGAATGAGCTGATCACGCTGCGGAAGCTGATTGTCTTCGGGGGCGTGCTGGCGGAGCTGCAGCAAGGCCATAACCGCTGTCGCCGTGGACAAGGCAGATGTGGACAGTTCACCCTCCCACCAGCCCTCGGCAGTCCGCTGCTGCAGCAGTTCCGCAGTCGCCGCCGCAGCAGCCTGCTCCCACGTTTTCCGTTCAGACATGAGTCCAGCCCCTGCGTGAGCGATCAGTTCTGCAGCGATTCAATCGGTGTTCAGCGACGGCTTTTCGGAGGCTGCAATCTCACCTGCTTCTGCAGACGCGTCAACAGACTCCGGAAGCGGAGTGGGAGTGACTTCCACCGGCTGCAGTTCCTGCAGAGCAGCGACGATCCTGCGATTCAGCTCTGGCAGTCCCTGACCAGTTACAGCAGAGATTCGGAAGACCTGCTGCCCAGTCTGTTCCTCCAGCAGTTCGGCACATGCCTCAGCATCGGGAAGCTCACTCTTGGTCACACAAATGATCTCGGGGCGTTCCGCCAGCTTGCTGTCATACAGACGTAATTCATTGCGGATGGTGAGGTAATTTTCCAGCGGATCGGTCTGGTCCATGGGAGACGGTTCCACCAGGTGAACCAGCAGCCGAGTGCGCTCGACATGTCGCAGGAATTCGTGGCCCAGGCCGGTGCCTTCGTGAGCCCCCTCAATCAGACCGGGAATATCTGCCAGCACATATTCATGGTCATACCCGAGCTGCACGAGGCCCAGATTGGGGTAACGCGTTGTAAACGGATAGTTGGCGATCTCCGGGGTAGCGCGGGACACGCGACTCAGCAGTGTTGATTTCCCCGCATTCGGCTTACCGATCAGGCCGACATCGGCAATGATCTTCAGCTCAAGTTCCACTTCTCGATATTCCCCCGGATGCCCGCCCTCGCACTCCCGCGGGGCACGATTGACGGAATTGGCGAATCGCTTGTTACCACGCCCACCCTTACCGCCTTTGGCAATCGTGACCGTGTCGCCGTGCTCCTGCAGATCGCGGAGCAAATGTCCGTGCTCCAGATCCCTTACAATAGTTCCCGGTGGCACACGAATGATCGTTGGCTCCCCGCACTTGCCTGTGCATAAAGCGCCCATGCCGTGCTCACCGCGTTCGGACTTCCAGTGCCGATGGCCAATCAGATTGTTGAGCGAACCGACGTTCCGATCAGCCTCAATGATGATGTCACCACCATTGCCACCGTCACCTCCGTCCGGCCCCCCGCGCGGGACAAAGGTTTCACGCCGAAAACTACTGCAGCCGTTGCCGCCATCTCCGGCGCGACAGTAAAGCACAGCTCGATCCGCAAACATCCTGGTCGTCCCCGAGAAAAACAAGCAGCAAGATTCATCGAAGTACAGCAAGCATACAGCAGGCCTCTGGTCCAGCCCACCTCAGACAGCTGCGACTTCACCCTACGTCAGTCGCACAAACCGGAAGGAAACACCAGCAGACGGCCCGAACAACGCCGCTGATTCTGGTAACAGAACTCACTGCTGAACCCTGCGTCACATAACGCCCACCAAAGGTCAACAGCAACGCCCGACCAAAGGTCGAAAGCAACGCCGACCAAAGGTCCACAGCAACGCCGACCAAAGGTCGAAAAGGGAGCACGGCCGGCACCGAGCCGCAGCCACCGGCTGCTGTTCCCGAGCAATCAGGGGCCGCTGCGTCTGCTCCGATTGTACCACGGCAATCGCCGCTGCACAGATGTCTGGCGGAGGTTCCCGAAAGCGACGCAGCAAAAGCCGACGCAGGAGTCAGGCGAGTACTTCGTGCAGCACGTTCCCGTGGACATCCGTCAGGCGATAGTCACGCCCCTGAAATCGGTAGGTGAGCGATTCATGATTCAGCCCCAGCTGGTGCAGAATGGTGGCCTGAAGGTCATGCGGAGTAACCGGATTTTCAACCACCTGAAACCCAAGTTCATCTGTCTGGCCATAGTTCTAGCCCCCCCG
>JALRDR010000850.1 GCA_023262145.1 Planctomycetaceae bacterium
AGCACCACATTCCTCGTTTCGCCACAACAGGTTCTCGCCTGCACGCGACCATTCCAGCGGCAACCCGGTCTCGAAACTGTGACCGTCGTTGTTGGGCCCGCGCCAGTGAGTCCAGTCTTCAGCCATCACGGCGCCAGACAACACCAGCAGACTGAAAATCAATCCGATCGTCTTGCTCATGTCCCTCCCCCAGGATTGACCCGGCGGTCTTTCCCGCTCAGGTCTTGGTTCACTTGTCCATATCGTCCGCAGAATGGCTCCGGAAACACCCTGATGGCCCCGGAGCCTGCTCTGCCATCAGCACCGACTTCTCGATGCGTCGCCTCCGACAGCGTTTCGGTCGCTGTCAAAAACTTACCCTCGCCAGCGACAGAATTTCCGTTGGCTGGTATTCCACAGATGGAAACCCTGAGCCCGAATTCCGAACGAACGCCCCTGCATCCCATCACTGGCACTTCTGACACTGTTCTATCTCGTCACCCGGTGTTTAACCAGTCACAGCTGGAATCCTCGTGAGGTTCCCGAGCCGTGCGCAGTAATCCGGTGAGCTGACTGAGCTGTTCGGGCTGCAGGTGCCCGAGTTGCTGATGATGCATCGCCAGCACTCGCTCAGACATCTGATCGAGCAACTGAATTCCCAAAGCCGTGATCGATGTCTCAACCACACGGCGATTCTCACTCCGACGCTCGCGACTGACAAGACCTCGTCTCTCCAGCCGATCCAGCATTCGAGTTGTATCCGGCCCTCGCGATATCAGCCTCCGACCCAGCACCAGTGTTCGCATTGACTCCGGATGAACCGAACGCAACAAACGCAATGCATTATACTGCTGCGCTGACAGTCCAAATTCACCGAAAACCTGATCTTCCAGAGCCTTCAGGCAGTCGTACGTCCGCCACAGATTCAGAAAAACTTCCTGCTCCTGTGAATCAAACCTGCGCAAACTCTGGCTTTCAGATCCGGTTGACATCATTACAGCTTCGACGTTCAGACATCAGTTGTCAAGACACGCAATCCGCGTCCCTGTCGTCCTCAGGAAAAACGCCCCTGTACATGAACTGTTCCGGATGCTGCACATCACCCGCTTCACTGCGACACACAGTACAGATAATGACTTGATCGCAGGAAAATCTGGCCCCCACTGATCGCCGGAGTGGCACTGAAGTCCTCAGCCTCTGCCGTAACCCGATTCGTTGCCAGAACCTTCAATTCGTCACCCGGCTCAATCACGTGAATGTCACCACCACGCGTCACATAGTAAATTCGTCCGTCACCCATCACCGGTGATGCATAATCTGATCCGCCACCAAATCCACCACCGCCGCCAAATCCACCACCGCCACCAAATCCACCGCGACCTCCACCTGGAGCCCCGGGGCCACCTGTGGCACCAGGTTCGCGACCACGCTCGCCACCGCGCTCGCCACCACGCTCGCCACCACGCTCGCCACCGCCGCCTGGCAGCCGACCGCGATAAACTTCACTGCCATCTGCTGCATTCACGCAGATCGCCATGCCTCCGGAAATCATGTACAGGCGACCTTCGTGCAGCAAGGGAGTCGCAAACCGGTTTCGGTCCCGCCCCGACCAGATCACACCGGATTCAGTTACATCACCCTTACCACCGGCTTTGATGGCAATCGAACCGCCAGAACGCCCCTCCGCAGCAAAAATCTGATCGCCAGCAACAACCACACTGGAATTAAACTGATCCGTCTCCAGCGCTTCGCAGAACCACCGCAGCTTGCCGGTCTGTGGATTCAATCCCCAGATCTCATAGGGAGCTCCGATGACTACGTCAATTCTGTCGGCATCAACCTCACTGATCGCCGGGGTGCCCCAGACACCGCCCAGCAAATCACTCTCGGCACGCCACAATTCCTTGCCAGTCGCCTTGTCCAACCCCACGATCGCACGCGATTCTGCTCCCGCCGGAACAACAAGTACATCGCCCGCCAGAATCGGGCTGGAAGATGAGCCCCACGCTCGATCATCGGAACCAGTCCCGACAGTTGCCTGCCATTGCAACTTGCCTTCCAGGTCATAACTGCGTACGCCCGATTTGCCAAGGAACACATAAATGCTGCCGCCATCCGATACCGGTGTGTGAGACGCGTAGCCGTGCTGAGGAACTCCCATGCCGCTGTAGGCATCTTCCGGCAGCGCCGGCTCTATCTCGTCCTGCCAGAGCAGTTTACCGTCTTCGCGGGAATAACACAGAACATGACGTCGCAGCTGCTCCATCTCGCCCGGATTCTGCTGGTCCATTCCATAACCCGTGTAGCAGGTGACCACAACGCGATCTCCCACCACGATGGGGCAGGAAACACCGCGACCGGGCAGAGCAACTTTCCAGCGAAGATTCTTCTCGGGCCCAAATTCCACCGGCAACGGTTCGCTGTCAGCACTGACACCGCTTCCATTGGGACCACGAAATCTCAACCAGTCCGAACCGCTGGCAACATTACCGATCACCAGCAGACAAACCACAACGAATGAAAGTGCGGACCTCGGCATTATCGCCCCCATTGTCTTCAGTGGATAAAAATGTCCTGCCCAGAACCAATCGCTCTGAACACCGTATCTCTCAGATCGACGCAGTCTGCTTCACTGCCGACGACGGGCCGCCGGAGCAATCCCGCCACGAATTTCCGTTTCTCCCTCGTCAGGAGTCACACCAATCACAATATCAAATCGAGCAGTCAGCTCGCCAAGCTGCGAACCCGCAAGCCCACGGAAAGGGATCACCACCATTTCCCGCAGCTTTGGATCGCGAATGGCCCGAAGCACACCGTCGTTGTCATTGTCCGGGTCGTCGGCGATCAGCAACTGCGTCGTAAGAATCCTGCGCCCGTTGCGACTGACAGCGACATGAATATGAGGAGCCCGGACCGTGGTGCCGGCCTGATACCGCACCGGACGAATTGTGCGGAACACGTACTCACCTCGGGAGTCGGTCAGAAAGCGACCGTATCCCTGAAAATTAATGTCCGGACCACGCTCGCTGCGGCCCCCGGAATGCAGGTAAGAACCCTGGGTGTCCACCTGCCAGATCTCCACAAACGCATTTCGCAGTGGCTCCCCCGATGTATTCGTCACCTTCCCGCTCAACCAGGTGATCTCACCCACTGCCGGAGTCACAGAATCATTCAGAATGAGCAGATCATTATCCGTGTCCAGCGGCAGCTTGTCCGGGTAGAAAGGCCCCTCAGTCATCGCAGGTGTCGCCAACTGCTCAGCGAACAAACCCGGTGTGGTCCAGAGTGCCGCCCCAAGCGCACCAGCACGCAGGCTGTCGCGACGATTCATCCGGCCCGGAAGCAAAATTCCACTCATGCTGACACATACCTTTCCGAAGCGACTCTGAATAAATCAGCCGGGCTGACCACAGCCCACTGACTCATCAATACGGCCGGTGAAGAACGACGCCGGATGCACTCCGCCTGCAACCCTGCAACCCTGCAACCCTGCAAACAACTGCACCTTGTCGAAGTTGCGGGAGATTTGCTGAGTTTGTCTGCAGTGCGACAGATCTGCCCGCACAAACAACTCGAATGACCCGCAACACATCCGCTGGACCGTGACCAGCGAATCACAGCACGAATTCTGCGCGATGCTGCCGCAGCATGCCAGTCTGCTTACAGACTGGTCGGATCCATCAACTCCACGGAGTTACCGGCATTATCACTGATGTAAACCGAACGAGTTCCGTCACGGTGAGGCTTCAGACCGGGATGCCCAATGGCAGCCTGAGAAGAAAAAGCGATGTGCGGCGGGTGATGGCCAGGCAGCACCAGTGCGAGATGCAGATTCGCAAACTTCAGGAATGCCCACGTATCATCCTGGTACGCAATCTCACAACGAAACTTCTCACAGTACCAGTCAACACTCTCGCCAATATTCTTCACTTCAATTGCTACGTGATGCAACGCATCAAGTTCTGCGGCTTCCGCCATGATCTGCTTCCTTAATGCAATTCCCCACCGGTCTGATTGCGAAAATCTCAGCTCTGACCGCAACCAACTCGCCGGCACTCACACCCGTTGTCCGCTTCTTCACACCAACAGCATTCTTACCGCCAGATAGACAAATACCAGAGCACAAATCCGATCCAGCACCGGACTCAGTCCCGGCCGGGCTCTCAGAAGCTGCCCCACCTCACCAGCAAACAGGCCTACGATTGAAAACACAACCACCGCAGTCGCGGTGAACAATAACCCCAGCGCAAGAAACTGGCGGGCAGGGGAGGCATTTGCTGGCACCAGAAACTGCGGCAAAAATGAGAGAAAAAACAGGGACACCTTGGGATTC
>JALRDR010001066.1 GCA_023262145.1 Planctomycetaceae bacterium
TCAATACGGGTTGTGGAGGCATAGAGGTCTGCGCTGCGCTCTGCATCGCGGTCACGTCCTCCAACGAAATCTTCCATCGGACGAGTGAAAACTTGGTCGAACAAATTGGGAATACCCATACCACCCGGCGAGGCTTTACCCTGCGGTGACCACAACTCACGGTTGTATTGCACGCCAGCATTACGCATGTCAGCTTCTGCCGCATTTAAGGCTGCAACCGCCGCAGAACGATTCGCTAGTAGCTCTGCCTCATCAAGTTCGATAAGTACCTTACCGGCTTCAAAGGCATCACCTTCGATACCAGAGATCGTTTTGATACGACCTGGCAATTGCGCTGCAAAAGTCACTTCACGGAAGGGAACAACGGTTCCGCCAACGCTGCCTCACAACCATGCTGCCGCACGCACAAGGGACGCTTTGCCGGATCTGCGTTGGCGCCTGGTCCGGCCTGCGTCGAGGATCATGCCAGGCGGGAGCCTGACGTACGGCTGGAATGCCGGGCGAAAATCCGCTGAACTCCTGCTCACGGCGATGCCTTGTCATCAGCAACAGGCGGCGCGGCGGGGGCTACTGTCGGCTTGTCCCGCTTCCGCTTGTTATAGAACTCAAAGATCGCATCAAATTCCTGCCACGCGACCAGCAGGTGTCCGCCGCCGGCAATTTCGCGATAGTCGACATCCATTTTAAGTTCCTGCATGCGACGTACCCAGTCACGCACCATCTTCACCGAGACCAGACGGTCCTTGTCTCCCTGCACAATGAAGGCAGGGATCTGCCGAGCATTCTTCAGGCGTTCCTGACCCGTCCAGATCGCAGGAGCAATCAGCGTCATCCCTGCCCAGATCTCCGGATATTTCATCGCCAGATGCAGTGAACCGCCACCGCCCATGGAGTGCCCGTACAGGAAAATGCGATCGCCATCAATCTGCAGGTCTTCACGAACAATCCGCAGCACATTCATCACATCCTGCTCGCTGAGCTCACCCAGATTCTGCGGGTCGTCACCCCGACCGCCACCAGTGCCACGACTTCCATACCAGCCGCGTTCGTTGTAACCCATGGGAGCCACCACGATGTAGCCGTGCTGTTCTGCCTGGGCCGTTAATCCCGGATAATTGATCACCTGCCACGGATTGCTTCCCAGCCCATGCAGCGCAACGATCAGTGGAAACGACTTCGTCCCGTCGTAAGTCTTCGGAAGATACAGTGCATACTGCATCTCTTTCGCGGCCGCCTGAAACTGGTAGGTGCGAGTAATCACCTTTCCCGGCTCAAGCTGTCCCTGAGCGGATGCCGGCTCAGCCTCAGGTTCATCCCCGCAAACGTGGCCCGCTGCGGTCATCACAATCAAAAGGGCAGCAATGCCGCACTGCAACAGGCGAAATTGCCAGAACGCTGATCCGGGAATTGACAGCAACCCACGCCGGCTACTGACTTCATCATGACTGTGAATCATTGCTGCGTCTCCTGCGATTCGGTCTGTTCGTTTGGGCGACACCCGGGCATGGTCACCTGCGATGCCGCTGCAGAACCGGCCCCCAGATCGTGCTCCACACCCAGTTTGTCGGCGGTAGCTGCGATCTGCGATCGAGTCACATCGTCCAGATCAATTCCCTGCTCCAGGCGAACCGCTCGCATGCGGCATTCCATTTCGCCGGGCATCAGGATCTCTCCATCCGGCGTCGACTTCCGCGAGCTTTTGACAAACTCCACATAGCGGCTGACCTCCGGGAAGAACTCCGCGTCCGCTCCGAAACGACTGCGGTCGATCAGGATCGACAGCATCCCATTAATCACTCGCCCCGCATTCACGGGATTGCTGCAGGAGCCTCCAGTGAGTGCACCGGCCAGCATCTCAATGATCATCGACAAGCAGAATCCCTTGTGCCCGGCGATCGGCAGAATGGCCCCGGGGGGATCGGCATAGAAATCCCTCGGCTCGGTGGTGGGCTGCCCGGCGGAGTCAATGATGCAGCCTTCCGGTACCTGCTCACCGCGATTCAGCGAGACGCGTATCTTGCCTTCGGCGATGGTACAGGCGGACATGTCCAGAATGAGTGGTGGCTGCCCGTCGCGCGGGACTCCGGCTGCCAGCGGATTTGCCGACAGACGCCGGTCAATGCCCCCGTACGGGGCCACCAGCATTCCCGCCCCGCTGGTATTCACGAAATGCAGCGAGATCAGACCGGCCGCAGCCGCCTGTTCGGCCCAGTCGCCAATCCGGCCGAGATGGCCCGCGTTTCGCAGGGCCACTATTGCCACGCCATGCTGCTGAGCCCGCTGGACGCCCAGTTCTATTGCCTGTTCCCCGACGGTCTGCCCCAGTCCGAACTTTCCGTCCACGACCAAAACCGACGCATCGGAAGTAATGACCTCAATCGACTGTCCGGCCAGCACCTTGCCATCTGCCAGCCACTGCACATA
>JALRDR010001141.1 GCA_023262145.1 Planctomycetaceae bacterium
TGAGACATGTACGAAGAGTTTGCCGGCGCTTCAGGCAGGCTGCCTGAATTGGCAGTCTGAATGCCTGAAAGGGCAACCGGGCATCCGCTGCCTCCGCAAATGTGCGGCCGCAGCGTGTTACCGATCGTAGACGCAAGACAGGGGAACGACGTTGCAGTCCAAAAAGCAACTCATAGCGACATTGATCATCATTGTCTGGCATCTTGGCTGTGCTTCCGCATTACTTTGGGAGCGTCTGCAGAATCCGTTCTACTGGCCAATGGCTGCAATTTTGCCTGCAGTCTGGATTTTCCTTTCTCGTTCCGTTGAACGGATCAGTTTCAGCAGGAGCGATCGAAATGCAGGACTGGTCAGCTGCATGTCAGCTGCCCTATGCGGACTGGCGGGGATACCATGGGGAGCACTTTGCTGCCTGTTGCTGCTTAGCTGCATCGTGTTCCTGCGGCTGCAGAATTCATCAGGATCCCGCCGGATGGGACGGCTGGCATTGCTGCCGTTGTTACTGGCAGGGTTTCCTGTCGACTACGGACGTGGTGTCTGGAACTGGTGGGTCTCTGTCTGTACTGAAACTGTCAGTGTCTGGAGTAGTTACCAGGCCGCGTGGAACCTGCCTGCATCAGGAACGCTAAGCCTTCCGCAGGGGCTGGTCAGTATCGAGGAAGTCTGTGGAGGGTTCTTTTCCATATATTTTCTCGCTCTGGTGTCCGTCTGCTGGTCGCTCTGGAATCGTCGGTCTGAGATGCAGGCACTCCTGCTGCTGGCGAATACACTTGTGATCGCCACTGCTACGAGGATCGCACTGGGGGTGGCACTGACGCTCTGCATGGGATCCGGAAGCCTCGCAATTCTCAGTCCGCTGGCGCATCTGGCAGTTCTTGTTGTGGCAGTCTGGCTGATCGTCATTGCTGACGTCTTCGTATTGTTTTTCACCGCCTTTATTCCATCTCAGGAGTTGCTTGATACGGGGCGACGGAGTAGCCCTCAATCTGAGGATTCCGCCGACGGGAATCCATTGCTGGACCTCTGGAATCGTTATATCGCAGCAAGCGGCTACGACCCGGCCTGTCGGACCCCGTTTTTTCTTCCCAATGGCGAAGTTGTGCCGATGAACGCTTCACTGCGAGAGTTGGCTTCCGGCTGGCTGTTCAGTCGAGACCGGCAGCAGCTGCTCTCCGTCAGCCTGATCACACTGCTCATCGTCGTTACCACCGGCAGTCTTGTTGGAGCGCGATACCGGAAATCTGAATTGAGGCTTCTGTATCGTGCGCAGGTAACTGCGGCGGCAGAATCGGGCGACCACAAGTTGCAGGAGTTGTGTCTGAAATTTCTGATCACCTGCGGGAAGCACGATTATGAAGTGGAACAGGAATATGCAGATTTTCTTTGGGATCAGGGGCGGTTTGCCGAAGCCTGGAAGATTATGAATCGCCACGCGCAGCTGCCCCCGCATGGATTTGCTGCCGCACATCTCTGGCTTGCCCGGCGGGCCGAAGACCCGAATGCTGTTGAACCGTTGACTGAGAGCGATGTCGTCAGGCACCTGAGCGAGTGTCTGCAGTCAAATCCGAATTCTCTGGAAGCAAACAGCATGCTGGCTGAGATCAGCATCAGGCGGCGCGACTGGCAACGGGCGGAGAAATATCTGCAGCTTGTGGCGCAGGTGGACAGTCGTGAGATCCTGAAACTGCTCCGGGTCCGTCAGAACCTCGAACTCGATATCACGAAAGATGAAGTTGGATTGAATCGCATCAAGCAACTGAGAAAGTCCTGCGCATCCCGGGACGTTGTCGACCCGCAGGAAACTCAGGAGCTGGTGCAATTACTGTTGCTTGTTCAGAGGTTCCCGGATGCTGTTGAAGTTGCGGAAGGTGCCTGCGCGAAGTCAGATTCTGCTGAATTGCGAAGAGTACTTGCTGCACTGAAGATCTCGCAGGCAGCGCTGTTGCTGAACGGGCGGACCCTGCAGGCGCAGGTTTGCCGAAAACTTGTTACGGAGGCTCTGGAGTTACATCCCGAGAATATGATGGGCATTCAGCTTGCAGCTGAGCTCAGAAGTAAGGGGATGGAGCTTGAGCTCAGCAACGCCGACGAAATTGAACAATTCTGGGCTGCTCAGGCTTCCGGACAGTCACCACACCCACTTGCAGTTGGATTTCTTGCATCTGCCCTCGAGGCGTCCGGCAAGCAGGTCGAGGCTCTTGATGTACTGTCAGCTGCAAAAATCACTGAGTTTGCCGGTATGGAGCAAAAGGTGCGGCTGCTGAGATCACTCGATCGGGTCGAGGAAGCGCAGCTGGAAGTGGAGCGATTTGTGTCTGCTGGTGGGTTCGCTGATGTGGCCGGGAAGTCACGTTTCCGCACAGCGGAGCTCTATGCGCAGTGTGGGTTGTACGAGAAAAGCCGTGAGTTGCTGTTGTCAGAAGCGGGAACGCTCAACGGGCAGCCCGGCGAATGTGCCGCGTATGCTCGCTGCTGTCTGCTGGAGTTTGATCATCTGACGCATCATCCAGGCGAATTTGCTCCTGATGGCAGGCAATGGAGACCGCAACTGAATGATGTCGACGTCGAATACCTGCTGGACCTTCTGGAGAATGCTCTGAAGTGTGCAACCAGTCGGCTCACGGCAGTCGATCGCCTGATCCGCATTGCACTCGCGGATCCCGGACACAAAGCACGAGCCGACCGAATGCTGTCGGCCTTGCGTGCGGAGGGTGAAGACATTGTCGACGTGCTGACAACCATGGGGTTACGATCACTTGAACTGGGGAGTGTGGACCCGTCAGTAATCTTGCTGGAATCAGCCAACAGACTGACATATGGGCGTGATCCGCTGTTGCTGAACAACCTGGCCGTGGCGCTTGTCCGGGCAGGAGGTGATGAAAACGCTGTCGCCGCGTTGCAACTCCTGAACAAGGCTCGAGAGATTGATCCGAACAGTGCCGAAGTCCTGGCATCTCGTGGTGAAGTGCGTCTGCTGTTGCAGGACTGGAACCAGGCACGCGAAGATCTGCAGGAGTCGCTCAGACTGAATCCCAATCAGCCGGGCGTACACAGGATGCTGGCAGCTGTGTGGGACGGTCTTGGACTCACCAGCAAAGCACGTAATCAACGACGCACAGCCGATCTGCTGGAATCCGGATTGGTGCGGAATCCCGGCTGAAATGAACCAGACGGAGGTTTCCGGACCTCGGACTGGAGTGTCTCCGCGGCCTTGCTTGCCTGTTCCTGCGATTGACACTTGTCTGCAAACCCGCTGAATCTGCGGTCCCCGGATGACTCCTGCTCGCCATGACAGCGGAGTTTCTCGTTTGGAAATGCTGGTGAACTTCCCGAACAGGTGTTGCGACGCGGTTCACCTTACGGTTACGGGTTGATTATCATCTTCGCTGGCGATTCGCCACAAGTTCTTCTGAATTCAGAAAACATCGCCCGGTTGACACGCCCCGGCGGGACTCATCTTTCCGTCCGGTTGCGGCAAGGTATCTGGAGCGATCGGAGATCATCTCATGAACACGAAACGTCCCTCGGCCAGACTGCTGCAAGCCTGCAGCCTGACATGCGTTGCTCTGAGTGTGCTCATCTGGGCTCGATTGGCTGCTGTTGCTGATGAAGCGGCGGTGGATCCGGTCCTTGCGCGCGTGACACACGATATCACCTATCTGGCCTCAGACGAACTCCAGGGACGTGGAGTGGGAACTCCCGGAATTGAGCTGGCGGCGGACCATATCATTGAGGTGTACCAGGAAGCGGGTCTGAAGCCAGGCGGTGTGGATGGCACCTGGAAGCAGCCGTTCGAGATCGCCATGGGGGATGTAGAGGTGTCACCTGAGACGAAGCTTCAGTTGACTGGCCCGGATGGCCAAAGTCTGTCGCTGGAACTCGGCACGGACTACCAGCCCTTGCGGCGAGGAACAGATTCCGGAAAAGCGGCTGCTGAACTCGTATTCGCCGGTTATGGGATCACCTCTGCGGAAGACCAGTTCGACGAATATGCCGGGCTTGATGTGCGGGGCAGGATTCTGGTCATGATTCGCCGCGAGCCGACGACAGAAACTGGCGGTGCCTTTGCCGGACCAGAGACGAGCGATCACTCATATATCGATCGAAAGCTTGAGC
>JALRDR010001167.1 GCA_023262145.1 Planctomycetaceae bacterium
GCTTCGTTCATCGCACTGTCTTTCCCTGAGTTGTTGTGGATTCTTCACTACCGATTTCGCAGTCAGCGGTCGGTCAGTCACATGCAGTCTGCCGGTTGCAATCGTTGCCGATCACTTTTTGGCAGAGGTCTTTGGCTTCGGCAGAACGCCGGCCAGCTCTTCGTGCGGGCGAGGAATCACCTCGGCGCTGACAACCTGCCCCAGCTTTGATGCGGAAGCCGCACCTGCATCCAGAGCTGCCTTGACAGCTGCCACGTCACCACTGATGAAGGCAGTTACCAGACCGCTGCCGATCTTATCCCATGAAACCAGCTGCACGTTGGCAGCCTTCAGCATGGAATCGATCGCTTCCAGCAGACAGACGAACCCCTTCGTCTCAATCATCCCCAGAGCTTCTACGGATTTGGCCATTTGTCATTTCTCCAGCTTCTCCACACTCTGATCCTCGTGCAGATACAGCAATCAGGAACAGCGATCATCCATGGTCGCAGTCATTCGGTCATTCATTCTGAAAAAAGCCGGCCCGCGAACTGACTGGCCGGAGCCAGATGTCAGCAGTCCGGTTACGCTCCTTGTTTCAATGCCTGCACTTGCAGGGTTCTGCCCTGACAAGTTCCACCCTGGACGCTTTTTCAAGGTTCACTGCGTTCCCCTCGTCCGTGTCCAGGTGTACTTCCAGCTTGATGTCCTTCCCGGCTCGCACTGCCAGGTCCTCCAGCACCGTTGTGCAGAACGGTGACTCCACACGCAGGTTGATCATGTCGCCATCCTGAACCCCGTAGTGCCGCAGGTCGTCGGGTCCCATGTGCACATGTCGCATGGCTCGAATCACGCCCTGCTTCAGTTCCACGATTCCGTGGCTGCCCATGAGCAGACAGCCGGGAGTGCCGGCGACGTCACCACTGATGCGAACCGGCAGATCAATTCCGAGGGAAATACCGTCGGTAAATGCCAGCTCCACCTGCGAATCACTGCGGCAGGGGCCGAGTACGCGAACATTGGGAAGCATCCGGCGACGGGGGCCAACCACGGCAACAGTCTCCTTTGCCGCGAAATAGCCGTCCTGGTAAAGATCCTTTTCCGGGGTCAGCTGAGCACCCGGGCCAAACAGAATCTCAACATGCTCCTGGGTCAGATGAACATGACGCGCGGAGATATTGACGACCAGTGGATTGCGATCGCTCGATACGGATGCCGGAGCCGGAGCGGCTGCCGGAGCCGGAGCGGATGCCGCAGTACGGATGACCGGGATGCCGCCCGCGGCTGGCTTCTGCGAGCCGGGCTGCAGATGACGCCGCAGTACCTCGCGAACAATCTGCTGAACCTGCTGAATATCAGGAGTAGCGACTGACATGACTCTGATTCCTCTGATCCGTCTGCAGCCTGCGCTGCCGTTTTCTGTTATTGATTCATCCCTGACCGACTGCCTGCGTCCTTCGCTCGGCTGTTCCAATTACTGCCCCGCCAGCGGTTGCTCTGTTGCTGCCGTCTCAACCATCTCGATGGAGACGTCTGCCGCATGCAGCATCTGTTTCCAGTGACAATCAATTCCCGAATCCGTGACCAGTTCGTCAACCTCGCGAAGCTCACACAAATGACTCAACGCACGCTGGCCAAACTTGCTGCTGTCAGCGACAAGCGTGAACCGGTCGGAACTGGCAATCATCTGTCGTTCTGTTTCCACCAGCAGGGAATTACTGTTGAACAGACCGTCGTCGGTGATGCCACCAGTGCCCATAATGAGCCGAGTGGCGTGCACCCTCTGCAATGACTCAACTGCAAGCTGCCCGAGCGCAACACCTGTCTTGGGATAAACAAACCCACCGATGAAAATGAGTTCAATCTCCGGCTGATTCATCAGCAGCTGTGCGATGGGAAGTGAATTGGTGACCACCTGCAGCGACCGCCCGGTCAGGTTGCGGGCCACTTCCAGTGTTGTCGTTCCACCATCCAGTAACACCGTCTCACCGTCGTGAATCAGCTGAGCCGTCCGTTGCGCAATTCGTTGTTTTTCAACGGAGGCAAGTGAGCGGCGTGCGTCAAAGTCGGCACGTGCATCTCCCGGAAAGGAGGCTCCCCCGCGTGTTCGCTGAATCAATCCCGCTGCGTCCAGTGACTCGAGGTCGCGGCGAACGGTGGACTCGCTGGCACCCAGTGCCGTGACGAGAGTCTGCAAGGCAATAAAGCCCTGCTCCTCTGTCATTTTGAGAATCCGAGAACGCCGTTCGTCAACAAGCATCACTATTCCGCCACGATGGTTCATTTCCGCGATTGAATATGACTGGTTATGCACGCATAATCAATCTTATGTGGTTGGTTTTGATTCAAAATGACTGAAATCAGTCTAGATTTCTCAAAGACCCTATTTTCCACCATGGAACCTAGCACATGAAGGGTGTTCCGATTCGGAAAGTGTTTGATTCTCATTGCCAACACAGATGAATCACTGGCAGAAACTGACTGATCGTTCAGGTCCCCCCATCCGGCAAAAACTCACTGAATGTACTGATCTGATGTTCAGTTGCGGTTTTGACTTTCCGATTTGGCAGGGGTAGACTCGCTCTTCAGGGACGAACTCCAGATTCCTGTCTGCTCTTCAGGATGAATATTCCAGCATGTCACAGCCGAACTCATCTGAATCCGGCGAACAGATTCCAGCGGCTTCGAGCGTACCGCTGTCGGATCGACCACTGATCGCAGGCGATTCGAAGACTGTGATCAGCAGTGCCAAAGCTGCGGCAGCAACTCCGCCGATGGATATGACGTCCGTGTCCATTCGAAACCGGCTCTTCCCGGCAGATGATTCTGCGGCGGATTCAATTAGCGGCATTCGGCTGGCTCACTTTGAAATCCGCGAACGGCTTGGTGCGGGTGGTATGGGGGCTGTGTTTCGAGCCGTCGATGTGGAGCTGTCCCGCGAGGTCGCGGTGAAGGTGATGCATCCATCTTCCGGGCGCGATCAGTCCCTCGTGTCTCGTTTCCGCAATGAGTCGCGGGCGTGTGCGCAGCTGTCGCACGACAACATCGCGCGTGTGTATTTCGCTGGTGCTCAGGATGGCCTGTTCTTCATCGCCTACGAGTTCGCGCGCGGAAAGACACTACGGGATCTGATTCTGGAACAGGGGCGACTTGCGCCGTCAGAAGCGGTCAATTACGCGATTCAGATCACACTCGCACTGAACCATCTTGCTGCTGCGGGGGTTGTGCATCGGGACATCAAGCCGTCCAATCTGATGCTCACGGAAGATGGTCGCATCAAGGTGGTGGACTTCGGTCTGGCGCGCAGAGAGACTGACGATTCGCTGGGGCATATCACAGTTGCCGGCACAACGCTGGGAACGTTTGACTACATCGCTCCGGAACAGGCGCGGGATCCGAGCGCAGCAGATACACGCAGCGATATCTATTCGCTTGGCTGCACGCTCTACCATATGCTCAGTGGCAATCCGCCCTACCCCGAGGGAACAGCACTTCAGAAGCTGCTGGATCATCAGGGGAAGTCACCGCCGGATCTCTGTTCCGTCAATTCCAGGGTCCCTGAAGAACTGGCAGCGATTGTTGGCAGGATGATGCTGAGTGATCCGAAGATTCGCTATCAGACTCCTGGTGTTCTGCTGAATGATCTGATTCAGATGGCAGGGCATCTGGGGCTGCAGGCTGTTCCGGCGGAGGGGATTGTCTGGAAATCCGCAAACCCTCAGCAAAGTCGTCAGGCAGGTGGCTTCTTCTGGATGTTTGCAGCAGTGGGCGTGATCTGTCTGACCGCATTGCTGCTCAGCGTGCAGGGACTGCGCTATTCGCCCACGTTGCTGGTGTCTGCTGCTGATCAGGATCCCGGCGCAGTGGTCAACGCTGAAGATTACGCCGTCGCAGGATCGCCACAGGGCAATCAGGCGAACAGTACAGTGGCGGAAACCGCTGGTTCTGCAGCTGCTGGTGATGGGGCTGTTGAGGCTGCTGTAACCCCGGAAAACACGGTTGTAAGTCCCGCCGCCAGCGCGAGCAGCGAGCGGGACATCAGGGCATTGTCACTGCTGCGAGACGAAGTCCGGCTGCCCCTGCTGCCGACTCCTGGCGTCGTTACTGCACCACTTGTCGGTCTGGGAATGCTCACCCCGAATTCGCTCTTTCCGGCCGATCTGTTCGGTGCAGCGTCATTGGCTGAATCATTTGTCGCAGATCAGGAAGGGCCATTTATTCTGCAGAGCTCCACGAACGGAGTCGTTTCCTTCAGTACTCTGAAGGCCGCCGTGGCCGATGCGCGTTCCGGTGATGTTGTACTGCTGCGATACAATGGTTATCCGGATGATCTGCCGGCCCAGGAGCCAGTACGAATCGTCGGGACGAATCTGATCATTCGCGCAGCTGAGGGATTTCGACCGACGTTGCAGTTTGACGTGATTGAGGATGAGCCAACGGAGGCGGTGCAGATCATCAGTCTCCGCAATGAAGGCTCACTGACCATGCGCAATCTGGATCTGCGGATACAAATCGGTGAGGACGATCTTTCTGACCGCTGGTCAGTGCTGCACTTGTCCGGACCGAATCGACTGGAGCTCGACAATGTTTCGATCGAGCTCAGTAATCCCGGCTATCGACCGGTTGCACTCTTTGATCTGACGGATGATGCACAAACACCCGGCGAGGCAGCTCGCAGCGAAACAGAAATTGTCCTCAACCATGTCATTTCACGCCTGCAGGGAGATGTCTTTCGTATTGCCTGCCAGCCGCGAGGGCGGATTCGGCTGCTCAACAGCGGGCTGGCAATTGATGGTCGCCTGCTGGAACTGCGCGGTGATGCATCCATGCAGCTGGCGCAGGGCGAACTGGGACTCTTCACTGACCACCTGACATGCATTCACAGCGGGCCGTTGATTCAGACACTCGACGGGGATCCCGGACAGCTGCCCACATCACCGCGTCTGCTCCCCCGACTTTCCGTGAACAGCGAAGCTTCCGTCTATGCTGGAACTCGGGAAGAGACGCCGCTGCTGCGTTCGAACGGAGCCTTGTGGGTGAACGAACTGCAGGAACAGTTCAGCTGGAATGGATTTACAAATGTCTACGAGGGTTACTCCGTCTGCTGGATGATCGAAAGTACCGCGCTGGACTTTAATACCCGTCGACTGAACTTTACTGAACTGCAGGACCTTTGGCAGGATCTGCCCGGAAGTCAGGAGACCGGGGCAGAACTGGCGACAGCAGGAATCTGGCGGACATCACGATGGAAAGACAACAGCGATTTCAACGTGCTGGATTTCTTCCCGGCTTCGTTTGAACTGGACGCGACTCTGTTTCTTCCCGGAGTGGGAAGTTTTCCAAGAGCGCGCGACGGGCTGATACCGGGAGTAAATCCACAGGAACTGCCGGTCTTTCCCAGATCAACGCGAGGCGTTCAGCAGGTTGCGCCGTCCACTGCTGCGCCGGAACAGTCATTGCCAATGGTTGTGCCTGTCGACTTCCCCTGAACTGCAGTCGTGCAATAAATTGCAGTCGTGCAATGAACTGCAGTCGTGCAATAAACTGCAGTCGTGCAATGAACTGCAGTCGTGTCAGGGGCAGCAGTTCGGTGCGAACAGTCGGTCGTTCTTCGTCATCAGCGAATGACACGTCCCTCCCCGCTGCCGGACATCAACTGCTCAATCTCACTTCGTGTGACAAAGTTCCAGTCACCTGGAATTGTGTGCGCAAGGCAACCTGCGGCTGTGGCAAAATCGATGGCGTATTGTGGATCCCCCGGGCGTTCACAGAGG
>JALRDR010000084.1 GCA_023262145.1 Planctomycetaceae bacterium
TAGTTAATTATTTTTGTTAGGTACGAGTCACGCGATTCACCTGACGGATCGCGCGTAGTTTTTTCATAATTCGAGCAAGGTGAACACGGTTCGCGACCGTAAGTTCGATCGTTACTGCATTCATTTGGCCATCTTTTTCACCAGAGAGAATCTGTCTAACGTTACCCTCAACAGAGGCAGCTGAAGCGGCTGCCGCTGAAGCAAATGAGCCTGCTGGTGGTGAGCCGGGACAGGGTGACCCTGCGAATGGACAATCCGGTGACCAGGTCGCCGCCAACGAACCACAGCAGGGGGAAGGGCAGCCGGGTACGCCGGAAGGAGGTGCTGCTCAGCCGACAAATGGACAGGCACTTCAGGCACAGCAGGATCTGGCTGCGGCTGAGGCTGCGTTTTCGGGTGAGGCAGAAGATCTGAGTGAAATCCTGGATCCGCTGCAGGCTGCAGCTGCTGACGCAGCGGCTGCACAGCTGGAAGCGATGCTTTCCGGGGAACCAGCCGCAGGTGATCAGCCTTATTCAGCTGCGGAGCAGGCAGCAGGTCAGCAACTGGCTCGACGGCTGGACGAGCTGGATCGCCAGCTGGCCGCCGCAGCAGCAGCTGCAGAGAATCCTGAGGGGCAGCCGCAACCGGGGCAGCCGCAGTCGGGGCAGCCGATCGACTCGCTGGCACAGGCCGCAAGAGATGCTCGGGCGGCGCTTGCCCAGTCGCGTCAGGCGGCGCAGCAGCAGGCGTTGCAGGCATTGAATCAGCCGGGTCAGCAACAGCTTGCAGATAACTTCTCTGAAGCGCCGGATGGCGGGGAGTTTGATGTGACTGCAGTGGACCGGCAGGAAAATCTGAACTGGGGACGTCTGCGAAAACAGTCTGCGGAAGATGTAGCGCGCGGACGCAGTGAACGCATTTCGGAGGCGTACAGACTGAGCGTGGAGGCATACTTCCGCGTGCTGGCTGAACGTGCTCAGCAGAAATGACGGGGATCATGATGAGATTCAATCTGACGTTCCGTGAACTACGTGTCCTGATTCTGGGTGCCTGCGTTTTGCCTGTCACCGTGGCCGGCGTACGTGCTCAGGATGCGGCGACAGACCCTGAGGAGGCAGCCGAAGCGGCACCCACTTCAGCGGTGTTTCAGAAGGATGAAGTGGATCTGGCGGTGGATAAAGCTGTTGCGTGGCTGATGACACAGCAGCGTGAAGACGGCGGAATTGCTGACAAGGGGCATGATACCACGATGACGTCGCTGTCGATTATGGCGATGGCAAGTGTTGGGGTGCAGCCGGGAAGCCCGACTCCGGAAGGTCGTGCGATGCAGCGGGCTCTGCAGTATGTGCTGCAGGCAGATCGTGTGGATGACCAGGGTTACTTTGGTGGCAAGGATGCCTCGCGAATGTATGGCCATGGCATTATCACGCTGATGCTGACGGAAATGCTGGGCATGGGAATTTCCGCGGAACAGGACCAGTTGATTCACGATCGCTGTCAGGGTGCAATTGACGTGATCCTCAGCTCACAGAAGGAACGCAAGCCTGTGCAGGCTCGCGGCGGCTGGCGATATAATCCCAATGCCACGGACGCCGATCTGAGCGTTTCGGTGTGGCAGTTGATGGCGCTGCGATCAGCGAAGAACGATGGTATGGATGTGCCGGCCAGTGCCATCGCTGATGCAGTGGAGTACCTGAAGCGTTCCTATGCATCTCCGCTGGATCGCAATGGTCTGCCAACTCGCAAAGCCAGCGGCTTCTGCTATGAACCGCATCAGAATAATCCTACGTTCACGATGACGGCGGCGGGGCTGCTGGCGATGCAGGTGTGCGGGGAATACGAATCACCGCTGGTTGAGGGAGCGGCCAACTGGCTGCTTGAGCATCCACCGAAATGGAACGAACGCTTCTGTTCCTACGGCACTTACTACTATGCTCAGGGAATGTATCAGCGTGGTGGTGATCACGCCGAGACTGCCCGCACACTGGTTCAGCAGATGCTTCTGGAGAAGCAGGCTGCGGATGGTTCATGGCTGGCAGAAAATGGGTCGGAGCGAGGCCATGGTGCCGTTTACGGCACGGCCATGGCGGTGCTCAGCCTGAGTGTGAAATACCACTATCTGCCCATCTATCAGAAGTAGCAAGCGGCTGGGTTTCAGTGCAGAGGGGGATAGCACAGCAATCCCCAGTCTTCGCGTGCACCGCGATCGATCCAGACCTGCAGGAAGCCGGGAATCAGTTCCTGCAGCAGCGCGTTCGATTCCTGCAGCGGTTCACGATTCAGACGACTGCCGTGTGTGGCCGCCCCGTGAATCAGCTGGCAGCGCAGCAGGTAGATGCGATCCAGAACCGCATCGGCGATGGCGATCCAACGCTGTTCGAGGAACCAGGGTAGTGCCCGTCGGTTCATCGATGGGCGGGGAGCTGCCGGCCGCGGGTCACTGGGATCGACGTAGTTCCAGTAAATACGATCCAGATAATCATTGGCGAGGATGGACAGAATACGGATTCGATTTCGATTGAGGATCGCAGCCAGCGTGTCGTCAGAATCGATTGAGATGATCCTGGTTACAAAGTCCTTCCACGATTGTCGATCCGGAAATGCTTCATGACGTTCCGGGTTCCAGACTCCGTAAAGCGCATTGAACGCTGTCCATTGCAGAATCATGATCTGGTCGGCAGCGTTCTCGGGATTCAGCTGCGTTGCAGCATCCAGCCAGCTGCAGGCACGGTGAAATCGAATGGCAGTGGGGTGATCAGCCAGGTAGCGTTTGTGGGGTTTCCACTGTCGACGCAGCTGAATGATGATCTCCCGGGGAGTTTCCGGCATGAGGAGGTTTCCTGCGGTAAGCTGGACCTGCAGCCATGAGCATTGTGCAGGAAGAAACAGCCACTGCGGATCCGAGTAAACGGTGCCGGCAGTCTTTCAGAACAGAGCTGCCTCGAATGATAATCCGGAGCTGTTGCAGAATCAGCTGCAGCACCTTCGGCATCCACATTTTAGCCCGAGTACCGCAAAGCTGACCGGGCCGAGACGATTGGCGGGGCTGTTACAGCGTCAGATTCGGGGCAGC
>JALRDR010000088.1 GCA_023262145.1 Planctomycetaceae bacterium
GTTAGATTTATTGAATATTTTTTACTCTATATTCCCAATCACCCATTCTAGAGTATGTAACTTTATCAGGGTAAACCCGCGTTTGCGGGATCTTGTTGCGTTCATCTGCTGTGCTCCTTTTATTTTCAGAATGAGAACAATGAGAGGAAATCATGGAGTCTTCAGATCTGGCCACCCAGGAGAATTCCTGCAGATGCTGGTGGGCAGATTTGGTGAGATCGATCGAAATCTGGAGGCCATTGCTGTCGTTATCCGGGAAAAAGACAGGCCTCATCATTGGTTAGGGAAAAAACGAATAAATTCGATAACTGACAGGAGCTACCAGCTGCCGGCTACCAGCTATTCATTTTTTTGGCGATAAAATCGCACCAATGTCCCTTTCTCGGCAGCTTAATTTCCAGAAATGAGATTTTCAATCCGCAAACATGGGAAGTTTTTTTTCGCCTGGTTTTTTTTGAGGATTTTATTGCTTGCTGGAGCGGGGGGACGACAGCGAAGTTGGTGGAATCCAATGTGCTCTTTCATGACACTGGCAGATTCGTTGCAATAGGTGTGAGTACGACAATCGCGGATGAGTGTACTGCTGCGAGTCATGCGCGGTTCATTTTCGGCGCAAATAACGGTCGAGCGTAGTGTGTCGTGATTGGGGAGTGGCATGCTGGAAGTGAATGAAACTGGTGATCGTGGCAATACTGATCACGCCTCACGGATGAACCGATTCCTCGACGGCCCTCAATCGCGGTTGCGCGAACTCGGTATGTTGCTGCGGACGGCACTGGAGATGTTTCGCGGGTTCCGCCAGCTGCATTTTCGTGGTCCTTGCGTCACGGTTTTCGGTTCAGCCCGATTCCCGGAACATCACCGTTATTACCAGTTTGCCCGCGAGACCGGAGCAGCGATTGCCGCACAGGGGTTTACCGTGATGACCGGCGGTGGGCCGGGAATCATGGAAGCGGCAAACCGTGGGGCAAAGGAATCCGGTGGTCGCAGCATTGGCTGTAACATTGAACTGCCTCACGAACAAAGTGCAAATCCATGGCTGGATCACTATGTGGACTTCCGCTACTTCTTTGTGCGGAAACTGATGCTGGCCAAGTATTCGTACGCCTTTGTCTGCATGCCGGGTGGACTGGGAACGCTGGATGAACTGTTCGAGATTGCCACGTTGATTCAGACGGGTAAATCGGATCCGTTCCCGATCATTCTTGCGGGCAGCGAATTCTGGAAGCCGATGCTCGGATTCCTGCAGGAGACGATGGTGACGGAGCAGACCATTGGTCAGCAGGACGTGGACCGCTTCCTCGTGCTGGATGATCCTCAGGAGATAGCCGAGACGGTTACACGGCTGGTGCAGAACCGTTTTGGAGTTACACCGACTGGCCCGCGGCCGTGGTGGTGGCTGGGGGAATCCGCAGCCGCGACGCCTGCATCGAAAAGGCGATAGCCAGGATCCGGAATGCTGTGCGGATTCAGCAGAGTGTTACTGGCTCACTGTCATCAGCGTGCTAACATTCGCACCAGACGCGAGAGTGGCGAAATTGGCAGACGCGCTGGATTTAGGATCCTGTGCCGCAAGGCGTGGGGGTTCGACTCCCCCCTCTCGCAGTCATCATAACGGGCCTGTGTCAGACGACGCAGGCCCGTTTCTTTTGTGACTTCTGGCAGAAGCAATCCGAAACCAGCACGGGCCTGCCGGCGAGTTTGTGTCATTGACCAGTGCGCGAAATTCAGCGGCCGTGCTGGTCTATGAAATCCACAATCGGAGTACTGTCTGCCAGACCGTGAACATGGGCGATACCGGGTTTGATGATCACGGTCATCTGTCCGCCCAGGGCTTTGTATCTCTGCTCCAGCAACAGCGTGTTTTCTTCCAGGGGAACGATGTCATCTGCATCGCCGCTGACGTGCAGCAGTGGGATCCGATGTTCCGCCAGAGGCTGGAGATGATCGACGGGGCTGAGTGCCTTTGCGGCGAGCTGTTCGCGATCATCAATCCCGTAGACCGCCTGCAGTTTGCGAACTTCGCCCTCGCTGCCCTTGCCCTTGCCGAGGCCCATCGGCCAGCTGCGAATGTCGCAGACCGGGGCATCTCCGAAAATACACGAGACTTTGTCCGGGTTGGCTGCGGCCCAGTTGTAACAGTACAGGCCACCGCGGCTGGTTCCCACAAGTGCTGGGCGGGGGCCGAGTCCGTACTTGACGGTGAGTTCCCCGTAGACCGTGTTCCAGTGCTCAATCGCCTGTGGAGCTCCGAACAGATCGCTGGCTCGCGTGTAGACGATGTGGAATCCCCTGCCGAGCAGTGCGATGTCCGGTGCGGGACGATGACCGAAGAATTCCCCGTGCCACACCCAGGGCTTCCCGTCTGCAGGCTGGTCCGGGATCACGACCGTGACGTTGCGGTCATTGAACTGGAAATCAACTCGGTCGAAGCCATTCCACTCGGAGCGGTTACCAGGGAAGTCTTCGGCGAACACGCCGATGGGAACAGTGAGTACAGCAAGGATCAGCAGGGCAAACTGACTTTGGAATCGTGTCATGGAAATTCTCCGTCTGGTTGAACAGCAACATGGCGCAGAGTATGACGAATTCACTGCGGAATAACATGCTGCGGCATGGTTCCACAGTTCCTGCTGCCATACAGTTTCCGCTTTCAGCCATTGATTCCGGCAGACTGCAGTCTGCTTCACTGATTTCGGTTCAACAATGTTCAGATCGCTCCGTAACCAGTTGCAGTTTCTGCGTCAGTACTATGAGCAGTTTGAGACTACGGGTGCGATTGCTCCCAGCAGTCGCTTTCTGGCTCGTTCGATGACACGATTTCTGGCGGCCCGAGAGCGGCAGAATGCCGTTCAGGTCATCGAAATTGGTCCGGGTACCGGTGCGGTCACAGATCAGATTGTGCGGCAGCTGGGCCCCGATGATCGGCTGGATCTGGTGGAGCTCAACGAACAGTTCATTCGAATTCTGGAAGAGCGGTTTGCAGCGGATCCGGCCTGGGCCAGGGTACGACCGCAGGTGCAGATTCACCAGCAGCCGGTGCAGGATTACTCCGGTCCCGCTGGTGATTTCGTGATTTCCGGCCTGCCGCTCAATAATTTCCCACTGCCTCTGGTCAGGGAAATTCGCGAGACGTACCTGCGGCTGGTCAGGCCCGCCGGTGTGCTCAGCTATTTCGAGTACATGTATATTCGTACGGTTCGCCGTCGGATTTCACGCGGCTCTGAGCGAACTCGCATCATCGGCATTGATGACCTGCTGGGTGAGCTTTGTGAACAGCATCGGATCTGCAGAGACAGTGTCTGGTTGAATCTGCCACCTGCGTGGGTGCAGCATCTGCGGCTGCCGGGCACCGTGACCGATGCGCAGATAAGCAGTGAGTCAGCTGGTGGTGAATCCGCGGCAGCGTCAGGCTGAATCGCGGCTGCTCCGCTGGTCAAGGACCTGCTGATACACCTTGCGAATCTGTTCCGTCATGTAGCGATGACAGAACTTTTCTGCACACAGGGCTGCTCCTGTGGAGCCCAGAGTACTGCGGAGCTCTGCGGACTCGGCCAGCCGGCACATCGCGTCCGCCAGTCCGGGGATATCCGCGTGTTCCACCAGCAGCCCGGTTGCTTCATGCCGGCAGACTTCGGGTGAGCCATCGCGATTGAAGGCAATCACTGGCTTCCCGGCCAGCAGTCCCTGTGGCAGGACACGGGGCAGGCCTTCCCAGTCACTGGTGTGAACCACGACATCCATCGCGTGGATCAGTGCCGGAACGTCGGTCGGAGGAACAAGTCCGGTGAAGAGAAAGTGATCCTGTAGCCCGAGTTCCATAATCCGCTGCTCGTATTGTTCACGCAGAATGCCGTCACCCACCAGCAGGAATCGAGCGTGCGGAAATCTGCGAACGACCTCTGCAGCTGCTTCAATCAGCCAGTTGTGTCCTTTTAGTCCGAACAAACGAGCGATCTTGCCGAAGACAACGTGGGTGTGATCAAGGCCAAGTCTGCCGCGCACTTCGTTGCGGGTGGCTGCCGCCTGCTGGAATGCTTCCACATCCATTCCGCTGTAGACGGTGGTGAACTGGTCTGTGCGTCCGATCCCGGCGTCCAGATACTGTTGTGTCATGGCATCACACACGGATATGAAGTGGTCGCACCAGCGGGCCGCAATACGTTCGGCGAGGCGATAGCTGGAGTGCAGCAGGGGATGCTGACCGTAGTGAAATGCGGCGCCGTGAATTGTGTGCACGGCAGGGATGCCAAGACGTGCTGCGGCCAGTCGTCCGAGGATACCGGCTTTGGAACTGTGTGTGTGCACAATGTCAGGGCGGAATTCCCGCAGCTCACGCGAGATGGATCGCAGGGCGCGCAAATCGTCGATCGGACTGATCCGGCGCACCAGTTCCGGCAGCACCCGCAGGTTCAGATTACGTTCCAGCGCACGCTGTTCCAGTGATCCCTCCGGACCCAGTCCGGGCCCGGTGATCAGACAGACGTCGTCTGCGAAGAGATGATGCTGATCATCCACGGTGTACAGGGTGTTTTCCTGGGCACCGCCGATGATCAGTCGAGTGATGATATGAGCCGTACGCATGAGTTGTCGTGTTGATGATCAGCAGAACAGGGCGGCGTTGGTGCGGCTGTTAGTGTAGCACAGGCGGATCGGGAATCTGCAGCCAGGTCCGATGGGATGCAGGCAAAGGACGCGAAAGGGGCCGGGAATTCGCAGGCAGGAATGTTTCCTTGCAGTATGCTGCCGCAGCAGACCGGTCTTGACCGCATTTTGTAAATCGGACAAAGATGCTGAAAACGCACGGTTCTGATCCGGAGGCCACTCCTGATCCAGAGTCGCATGCAGCGTTTTTTGGTTGCAGAACACTGCTTGCAGGGAAGGCAGGTGGGTGATGACTATCCGGAAATGGGCCGTCGCAGCACTGCTCATGAGCTATCTGGGCTTTCTGAGCTGGGGCATCGTCGGGCATGCGTTGAAGATCCCTGCCGCGGGCAGTGCCCTCGGATATTTTGTTGTCTGGGACATGTTCTGCGGCTGGCAGGCCTATGACAATCGCCTGCATCTGATCGCTGAAGACAGCAATGGCGAGTATTATCGCATTCGCGAGCCATGGGGACCGTTTCAGCCGTTTGGTCACGAAGATCGGGTGGATTACGACGTCAGCAATTTTCTGGCTCCACGGCACATCCAGCATGTGCTGCAGAATACTCAGCATCCCCCGGTCGACCGGGTGTATGTGGTCCAGGAGATCTGGGGCAAGCAATACAATATTCCGGACGTGCTGTGGCAGAAGTACTACGACGAACCGAAGGACAAAGTCTCCTGCTTCAGTCTGCGAGCGATCTGTACGCCGGATGGTTCCCCGATTGAATCGAATCCGGACTGGTTCGTGGCTCAGGAGCTGAAGTCGATCGCTGACAATCCACGACTGCGGCAGCAGGCCCAGAGTGCCATGCCTTACTACAACACGTTTTTCAGCCCACTCTCAGCGAATGGCAGTCAGACGGCGGCGCAGACCGGCAGTCCACCGCTGCTGAATACCAACTGAACGAGGATGAAGTTCAGGCCTGGTGGTTGATCGCGGTGAAACGGAATTCACAGCAGCAGTACAGAGCAGCAGGGAGGGTGGGAAATGAGCAGAAGTGAAAGCGGACCACGGGAGTTGTTGCGATCGGTCCACGATTTCTTTTTTGCTGAAGAAACTCCCTATGGTCTGGCCCTCGTGCGGATGCTGCTCCCGACAGCGGCAATGATTCCGATGGTCATACGGTTCTTCCACGTACGGGAATTGTATTCCACAGACGGAACACCGCAGCAGTTGACGGAGGCGTTCGGGCACGGGCAGTTGCTGCCGGTGCTGTCTCCTTTGCTGGCGACCGTCGTGTACGGGCTCATGCTGTTTGCGATGCTCAGCGCCGTGCTGGGGTTCCGTACACGAATGTCGCTGCTGATCGGGACACCACTCTATATCTATTTCAATATGCTGGATGCCGTGGGGACGATGACAAAGTACTCGGTCATTGCATCGCACGTGCTGGTGCTGCTGACGATTTCACCATGTGGTGTTGTGTGGTCGGTGGATGCACTGCTGCAGCGACGACGGACAGGGGTGAGCGGACCGCCACGGCGGGTCCCGGTGTGGTCTTCCAGAATGATTCAGATTCTGTTTGCTGCGATCTACTTCGGGTCGGCGATCACGAAGGTGCAGACGAAGGCGTTTTTCACTGGCGAGCAGATGCGGTACTGGATGGTCAGTAACTGGAATTATCCGAATTTCGCGGGTGAGTATGTCGCCATGCTGCCGCTTGTACTGCTGGTCAGTGGATATCTGACGCTGGTGTGGGAATTGAGTTTTCCTTTTCTGGTGTGGCGTCGCTGGGGCCGCTTTTATGCTCTGGGATTTGGTGCAATGTTCCACATTCTGACCAACCCGCTGCTGGGGCTGCGAGTGTTTCCGCTCATTTGTCTGAGCTCGTATTGTGCATTTCTTTCTGAACGGGATGTGCTCGCACTGCGGCGTCTGCTTCCGGGAAGAGTACGGTTGCGTGGTCTGCTGCAGGCTCCATTCCTGATGACTGCGCGCCTGATTGAGCGACGTCCCGGCAACATTCCGCTGCCATTGCTCTGGACGGCTGTGGCAGCCGTGGTGGCTGTGGGGTCAATGGAATGGGATTATCAGCTGGATCATTACGGCATTCGCGGCAATGGCGGGCCGCTGCCGTTGCAGAAGATCGATGGCGTGGTCGCTCGGCGAATGATCAACTCCACCACGCCGATTCGGGAGCGTGACAAGTTTTTCTCATTCAATATCGGATCCCGGGTGATGGCCGGTCAACTGGTCAATCGCAGCCGGGATTTTGAATATGGCGAACTGCTGATTGCTCAGTGCAACCTGAATACTCCGCATGAAGATCTGTGGGTGGAATGTGTGGTGGAGGACGATGAAGAGCGAGTTCTGGACGTGACAGGAAAGTTTGTCACGCGGGATCAGTTGTATGCCAGTTTCCCTTACGCATTCAACTCGCGTTTGTTGCCGGGCAGCTACTGGATGGTCCTCAAAAGCTCCGGAATTGAGATTTCAAGACGTCGTTTCAACCTGGGTGGAGACCCGGCTCAGGCCTGCTCGACCGACACCATGATGACGAACTGAGCTGAAGCACAGAGCGGGACTGCTGCAGAAAATCGGAACCCGCGATTATTTCCGGCCATTTATTCGCTGAGGCTGAAATCCGCCACCCGCTGTACTATGCTTCACCGCCGAGGAGTCGGACAGCAGCACTGGCCGATCTTCGCGGTTCGGGGCTGAAGCCTCGAACGGTCGCCGGATACTCATGTCTCCGCGACTGTTTCGCGGGCAGCTTCAGAAAACGCTTCAGAAGGACTGCCCCATCCTGATTGCTGAAGCGATCTGCGGGTACATGGAATGTCCGAAGAATCATCTTCAGCCTGTTATGTGGGCAGCTTTGACCCGATGACGCTGGGACATCTGGATATTGTCCGCCGAGCGGCTCAGATCTTCAGTCACATTACTGTCGGTATCGGGATCAATCCGGAAAAGAACACTCTGTTCACACCATCAGAGCGAGTGGAACTGGTGCGGCAGTGTCTGAGCGGTCTTTCCAACGTGGACGTGCGAACCTTTGACGGACTGGCCGTGGAGTTTGTGCGACAGTGCAACAGTCGCATTCTGTTGCGGGGGGTTCGCAGTCTTTCCGATCTGGAGACGGAATTCTCCATGACACTCACGAATCGGGTACTGGACGAGGAAATTGAGTCGGTCTTTCTGATGTCTGCAGAAAGATACTCGCATATGTCCAGTTCACTGATCAAGCAGATTGCCGGAATGTCCCGGGATGGCGTGCAGGAGCGTCTGCGACATTTTGTACCGGAACCGGTGATTCAGCCATTGCTGCAGCGATTGTTGCCCGTGGACCATGCGCAGCCATCTGCTGCCGCAGCTGATTCCACCTGCGGCTCCTGATCCGCGTTCAAGCCTTCAAATGATGACTGATCGAATCAATCGAGTGGACTGAAAGGACGTTATTCAACATGGTCAAAACTGCCTCAACAATGCTGCCCCTGGGGACAGAAGCTCCCGATTTTTCGCTTCCCAACGTCGACGGTACAACGGTAACTCGCCAGGACTTCACGGGGCAGCCACTGTGTGTGATTTTCATGTGCAATCACTGCCCCTTTGTCGTTCACATTCGTGAAGCGCTGGCGCAGTTTGCTCGAGAATACGCAGGGAAGGGCGTGGCTGTGGTCGGGATCAGCAGTAACGACGTAGGTTCGCATCCTCAGGATGGTCCCGAACTGATGCAGCAGGAAGCTCAGAATGCCGGTTACGACTTTCCTTATCTGTACGATGCAACGCAGGAGACGGCGATTGCCTATCGCGCTGCGTGTACTCCGGATATCTTTCTGTTCGACGCAGCTCACGCACTCGTTTATCGAGGGCAGTTTGATTCCAGCCGGCCCGGCAATGGTCAGCCAGTGACGGGGGAAGACCTGCGGGCAGCCTGCGATGCAGTTCTGAGCGGCGAACAGCCAGGGGGCAACCAGACACCCAGCATCGGCTGCAATATCAAGTGGAAGGCCGGCAGTGAGCCGGAGTATTTCACGGGGCTGCCAGCCGTCTGAAATGACAATCCGGCAAGGTGCTGAGTTCATGGGAAGTCAGCACTGTCCGGCCAGTGTTCCTCAACGCCAGTCATGCCACCTGATCGATTTTTTAGGGAAGAATTTGTATGGCCGTGGATACAGCTGCAGCAGAGATGTCTCAGGGTATGAAAACGCTACACATGCTGTTACAGCGACTGGATACGGCTCGCGAGCGTCTTCAGGAAGGGCCGCGAAGAATCGCGGTTGCTGAACGACAGCTGGCCCGGACAGAAGCTCAGGTGGAAGAGCAGCAGCAGAAACTGAAGGAACTGAAAAAGCGTTCTGACGCAGTCAATCTGAACCTGAAGGCGAAGGAGTCAGACATCCTCAAGCTGGAAGGACAGCTCAACACGGCAACATCCAACGAAGTCTATTCCTCCATCAAGTCGCAGATCGTCACGGTTGTGAAGGCACGCGGTGAGATGGAAGAAGAAGGTCTGCTGGCGCTCGAAGCAATCGATGAAGCAGAACAGCTCCTCCAGGAACAGCGGAAGCAGATTCAGCAGCGTTCTGCAGAGTTGCAGACAGCTCGGGATAAGCATACTCAGGAGACTCCGTTGCTGGAGGCTGAGATTGCTGAAGTTGAGCAGCAGGTGCTGGCAGCGACGGTGGTGGTCCCTGCCGCTGAACATCCTACGCTGATGCGACTGCGCACAGCCCACGGTGCTGGTGCACTGGCGACGGTGGAAGAAGATTTCTGTACAGCCTGTGACACACGAGTGATTGCTCAGGACATGGTTCGCATGCGGACCGCGAAATTCGTGCAGTGTCGGGATTGCGGTCGGATTCTCTACGTGGATTCGGCAGCGGGTTCCGAATCGTGACGGCTGAAACTGCAGGCGGGGCGGCTGCGCTGCAGAGGTCAGTCGGGATTTCGCCTGTTCCCGGGGCGCTGCCATTGCAACTGGGTCAGGCGGACCTGCAGTTGCTCCCGGAGCGTGGTGTGTGGTGGTCGCAGCAGAGTGTGCTCTTCATCGCCGACACACACTTCGGCAAGGAGGCCACCTTTCGCAGTCGGAGCATACCGATTCCCGATCAGACTGCGGATGATCTGGCACGACTGTCTGTATTGCTGCAGCAGACTGCAGCACGACGACTCGTCATACTCGGCGATCTGATCCACTCCCGTAGTGGTCGCAGCAGTCACGTCTTTGCTCAGGTGGCCGACTGGCGGGCTCAGCATGCCGCGCTTGAGATTACTCTGGTTCGCGGCAATCATGATCAGTCTGCGGGAGATCCGCCCGCCGACTGGCGAATTGACTGCGTCGACGATCCCACTGACGAGCAGGGTCTGCTGTTGCGGCATGTGCCGATGGCGGATCAGACGCCGGCTCTTGCGGGACATCTGCATCCCGTCATTGTGCTCACCGGACCAGCCCGCGATTCTCTGCGGTTGAAGTGTTTCCTGCAGCAACAGCAGACACTTGTGCTCCCTGCATTCAGCAGCTTTGTGGACGGCAGAAAGTTACGAACCACTGCTGCTGACCGCATTTTTGCGATCGCCGAAGGTGAGGTGTTTGAGGTGTCCTGAACTGCACCAGCGAAGGAACCAGGGTGGTACGCGGATCAGGAATGATCCGGGAGCCGCAGTCGGAACGGTCTGGGCAGCAGGGCGGAAAGTCGCAGGAGTTCCGGGGGCAGTTGGTCATCGCGATCCACCTGATCAAGGATCAGCAACAGATCGGGCTGGAATTCGGCAAGTACCTGGCGACAGGCGCCGCAGGGAAGCGGCATACCGGCGAGGGAAATCCAGATGGCAGAAAAACTGCGAAACCCCTGGCTCACTGCAGCCCCAACAGCAGTTCGTTCGGCGCAGATGGTGAGCCCGCTGGATGAGTTTTCCACGTTGCAGCCCACAAAGATTCTGCCGCAGTCTGTGAGGATGGCAGCACCGACCGGGAAACGAGAATAAGGAGCCCATGCCTGTTGGCGAGCTGCACGGGCTGCACGCTGCAGTTCCTGCCAGCAATTTGGAAGTTGGAGGGGAGAGTCATTCATCCGGAAACTCGCACCAGGTTGTGCAGTCAGAGACGGCGGAAGATTATGATTGCAGTGGGGGAGGGGGCAAAGCGAGCGGGGCAGGGTGCAAAAAAAAGCCGCTGGCAGTTTTCCGCCAACGGCTTAGTTCAGTCTGCTGAATACCGCACGACAGCCATCACTTCGCTGCGGCAGCCTTCAGTTCATCGGCTTTGGTCTTGAGTTCCGCGGCTTTCTTGATGGCTTCCTCGGATTTCTTCTTGTGGTCATTCAGAGTGGCAGTCTCTTCGTCAAGTTTCTTCTTCGCTGCATCTGCCGCTGCCTTGGTGTCTTCTGCAGGTTTCTTGAGGGCTTCTGCGGCGGCCGTTGCGGCTTCGGTGTTCTTCACTGCAGCCGCGGCAGCAGCTTCGGCGGCTGTCACTGCTTCTGCAGGTGACTTGTCGTTGCCTTTCAGCTCTGCAACGGCCTTGTCTGCAGCGGCCTTTGCAGCATTGGCCGCTTCCACGACGGCGTTGGCGGAGGCGACCGATTTCTGTGTGTCTTCCGCGACCTTCGCTGCCGCAGTGTTGGCGGTTATGGCATCAGCAACAGTCTTTGTCTGAGTTTCAATCATCGCGGCAAGTTCTTCCACCAGCTTTGCCGCATCTTCTGCCGCTCGACCCGCATCAACGATTTCGCGTTCGCGATCGCGACGGAAGTCGGGCACAATCTGCAGCTCGGGCAGTTCTTTCTTGAGCGACTCTTCACCGGCTTCGGTGACTTCTGTTTGCCATACGAAGAGTCGCTTGAGTGATTTGACTGCGGCCAGTTGTGCCAGCCCGGCATCTGTCAGTTTGGTGCCATAGACGTTCAGATATTCCAGACTGCCAAGTCCGGTGAGATGGGCAACGCCAGCGTCGGTGACGGCCGTCTTTTCCAGATGCAGCCGGCTCAGGCCGGAAAGCCCCGTCAGGTGTGCCAGCCCGGCGTCAGTGACAGCCGTTCCTCGCAGGTTCAGCGAATGGATACTGGCTGCGTTCGCAACAACTGCGAGCGTGTCATCGGTGATTTCCTTATCGGAAAGGTGGAACGCGACGGAAAGCCTGGCGTCTCCTTTTGCGAGGGGAATGGCTTGTCCCCCGGCCTCCTGGATAGCCTGAATCAGAGCCTGATCCGGCTCCGCCGCTTCCTGTGCCGGAAGCATGCTGGAAAGTGCCAGAAAACAGAATGCTGTGAGCAGTGATTTCATGATTCGTCCTTCTGCTTTCGTCTGAAAAAGTTGTCTCAGTGCGAAAGGGGGTGGGTGCCAGCCGGCATGTTCCGCGTGATGTTTTACAGTGGATGTCAGCTTACAGTGGATGTCGACTGACAGTGGGTGCCAACTTGCGATGTCAACCGGGGTGTGAACGTGGGTGACATCGCGGTGTCAACGTGGATATCAACAGCAATGATCGACGTGAGTGATCAACTGCGGATAACAGACGCTGGGGGTATCCGGAGTGGCAGTCGCCCGTTGTGCAGAGCGATCTTCTGCGATCGATCGCACCACGCTGTCTGGCAGAACAATGCTGCTCAACAATGCTGCTTACTCAAAAACACTCCCAGTACCCCTACCAGAATAGAAATCTGACGAGCGAATGACAACAGATGCGGAAAAAACATGATCGGCCGTATTGCAAGAGGTTGGAGCGGCGCGGGAAGACGGGTTTCAAATCGCGGAAATCCCGTGGTAAGGTCGGATGACTGCCTGGACTTCGCTCGCGGGATGAGTTCAATGCGGGACACACATCCTGCAGTCACTGTCAGCAGATCGCTGGCAGCAGCAGGTCAGCAGCAGGTTCCGTCCTGTCAGTAATTGACCAGAACACAGTGAGTGGCCTATGTCATCGCCATTGAGGATTCCGATCATCGACTGCCGAAAGGCGGATGCAGCCGCACTCTTTGCGGACCTGCGTGAGAAGCTCAGCCCACGCGGGGATGTGGTATCTGAGGCAGGTCGGCAGCGGACAATTGACCTGTTCGGAGAGCCGCTCAGTCCTGTGCAGGTTGTCAGTCGGATCTGTCGCGATGTGGCGGATCGTGGTCTGGATGCGGTGCTGGACTACACGGAGCGACTTGATGGGCGCAGGCTGGATGCGACTTCGATGAAAGTCAGCGCAGCGGAACTCGCCGCGGCGGCGGCACAGGCTGATCCGGAGTTTCTGGAAACGGTGCGACAGATTCGTGATAACATCATTGAGTTTCAGCGTGCCGTGCTGCCGACCGATGCGCGTGTGGAACGAGTTCTGGGTGACGGTCGAGTTGTGCTCCGACAGCGTCATCTGCCGATGAAACGGGTGGGAATCTGTGTGCCCGGTGGTGCTGCAGCCTATCCGTCAACGGTGCTGATGACCGCCGTGCCTGCTCAGACCGCAGGTGTCCGGGAGATTGCCATCGTAGTGCCACCGACGGAATTCGGTGGATATAACTCCGATCTGCTGGCCACTTGTCACGAGCTTGGAATACGGGAAGTGTATCGGGTCGGGGGAGCCCAGGCGGTCGCTGCTCTGGCCTATGGCGTCGACGGAATTCCGCGGGTGGATAAGATCGTCGGGCCGGGCAATCTGTTCGTCGCACTGGCGAAGCAGTTTGTCTTCGGCGATGTGGACATCGACAGCATTGCCGGGCCCAGCGAAGTCATCGTCCTGGCGGACCAGACCGCCCGACCGGAATATGTGGCGGCAGACCTGATTTCGCAGGCGGAGCACAGTCCTGGTTCAGGAGTTCTGATTACCTGGCATGAACCGCTCGTGCAGCAGGTTCTGGCGGCTCTGGAAACGCAGTTGTCAGAGCTTGATCGGGGTGGTCTGGCGACGCAGTCTCTGGAAGCTTATGGAGCAATGATTGTGGCCAGAGATCAGCAGCATGCTGCTGAACTCACCGACCAGCTGGCGCCGGAGCATCTGCATATTTCCATGGACGATGCCGAATCGATGCTGGCGAAGGTTCAGAATGCGGGTGCGGTGTTTCTGGGGCATTTCACGCCGGTCGCCCTGGGGGACTACATCGCCGGGCCTTCGCATGTCCTGCCGACCGGCGGGACAGCAAGATTTGCGAACGGGCTGGCGTCCACTGATTTTCTGAAACGCAGTTCGGTGATCGAGTATGACAAGTCGGCACTGCAGGCCGAAGCAGATGCGGTACGTCTGCTGGCAGCAAAGGAAGGTCTGACTGCTCACAGTGCCAGTGTGGATATTCGGCTGCGCTGATGAGAATTGCTGAGTCTCTTTTGCTGACGAGGTGAATGATGCGAATGCGTCCACTGGGGCGAACATCGCTGCGGATTTCAGCGGTCGCGCTGGGTTGCTGGCCGATCTCGGGGATCACCAGTCCTGATGTAAATCGGGCCGACAGCCTGCGTACCCTGGCGGCTGCAGCAGAATCGGGAATTACATTCTTCGATACAGCGTGTGCGTACGGCGTCAGTGAAGAACTGCTGGGGGAATTCCTGGCTGAGTGCGATGCTGCAGATTCCATCGTTGTGGCAACAAAGGGCGGTCTGGAACGTGACTCGCAGGGGCAGTACCACCGAGCGCGACCGGTGGATCTGCGGCGGCAGTGCGAGCAGTCGCTTGCTCGTCTGCGGCGAGACAGCATTCAACTGTATTATCTGCACGCAGCAGATCCTGAAGTACCGATCGAAGAATCTGCGGGCGCAATTGCGGAACTGATCGCGGAAGGGAAAATCCAGGCGGCGGGTGCATCCAATCTGACCCTGGAGCAACTGCAGCGATTTCATGAAGTCTGCCCGCTGCAGGCAATCCAGCCCGCCTACAACATGCTGCAACGTGAGATTGAACAGCAGCTTGTTCCCTGGAGTGCTGACCAGCAGATTTCACTGTGTGTCTACTGGCCGCTGCTGAAAGGTCTGCTGGCTGGTCATCTGGGCAGAGATCATGTGTTTGCCGCGAACGACGGACGCCCCAAATACCCGATGTTCCAGGGGCAGGAATGGCAGCGGAACCACGATTTACTGGATCAGTTAAGGCCGATTGCCGATGGGCTGTCTGTACCACTGGCCACGCTTGTTGTCGCATGGACAATCCAGCAGCCTGGCATCACTTCGGCTCTCTGTGGTGCGAAGCGAGCATGGCAGATTGGTGAATCGGCGGCAGCGGGCGAACTGGTATTGTCCGACCAGGTGCTTGCTGAGATTGACCATGCACTGCGACAGCGGGGACCGGCCGTGACACGTGCAGCCGTGTGATTAAGTGCTGGCTGGCCATCGCCGGTCAGAACAGGCTGCTAACGCAACAGTAATTCTTTGAGGCAACCATGGCACACTTTCTGATTACGAACGACGATGGTTTTGACGCTCCCGGTCTCGCAGCGTTGTACCTGGCCCTGCGGCCGCTCGGGACAGTAACCGTCGTCGCGCCCGCGGAATGTCACAGTTCCCGCGGCCATGCCGTGGATACGAAGAATGCTTTTCGGCTGCGTCTGCAGCAGACACAGGCCATGGGAGAAATTCATGTGGTGCATTCGTCTCCCGCCGACTGTATTCGAGTTGCACTGGGTCATCTGCTGCCGGAGCCACCGGATTATGTGGTGGCAGGAATCAACCCCGGTGCAAATCTGGGCGTGGACCTGTTCTATTCCGGGACTGCTGCAGCGGCGCGGGAGGCGGCACTGATGGGCGTCCCTGCCATTGCCGTTTCTCGATTGTTCTCCGGCAATGCGGCAATTGACTGGGAGCAGCTTGCACCGCAGGTCAGGCGTGTCGTGCGACTGCTCACCGCTGAGCGTTTTCAGCTTCCGGCGGCTCACTTCTGGAACGTGAATTTTCCACTGCCCACGGAAACCGGTTACCCTGAGGAGGTGTCCATTGTGCCGCAGGGAATCCTCCCGCATGCTGTCGGCTTCACTGTTCAGGAAACAGCGTCAGGTGACCGGATGTTGCAGTACAGCGGTGCCTATCGTGAGCGGGGCTATACTGCAGAGTGTGACGTGGGAAGTATTTTTGCGGGGAAACTGACAGCTACGCCGGCAGGTCCATCACTGACGGCCGCATTACCTGAACTGCTGCATCAGCAGGCTTCGCTGCCTTCCGCAGACTGTGCTGATTGACACTGGTCTCTGCAGTTGTCAGGATTCGACAAGCGACCCAAACAGTGGTTTTTTGCGTTTGGCTGATTCTGTCATCGCATGGCGTCCGCAGTTACGACGTCTGTTTAACCTCACCGGTACCCTGCGGGGCAATCACAGATATGTATGAGCATTTGACGGTCATCAGCGGTCGAGCTAATCGGGAATTGTCTGCGGAGATCGCATCATTCCTTGGCATACCCCTGGGGCATGTGGATGTCGGCAGCTTTCCCGACGGCGAAACAAGCGTCAAGCTGAATCAGAACATTCGCGGCTGTGACGTCTTCATCATTCAGCCCACGTGTCCGCCGGTCAATGACAACCTGTTTGAATTGCTGGTGCTGATTGATGCCTGCCGCAGAGCCAGTGCTGCGAGAATTACTGCTGTGATCCCTTATTTCGGCTATGCCCGTCAGGATCGCAAGGATTCCGGTCGCGTTCCCATCACATCCAAGCTGGTGGCAAATCTGATCGTGGAATCGGGGGCCCATCGAGTGCTGACAATGGATCTGCATGCGGCTCAGATTCAGGGCTTCTTCGATGTTCCGGTCGACCATCTGTATGCCGCTCCGATACTGGACCGCCATTTCGCATCGCTGGCGATTCCTCAG
>JALRDR010000502.1 GCA_023262145.1 Planctomycetaceae bacterium
TGATCTGCTGCATCCCAATGATCTGGGGTACCAGATGTGGGCTGCAGGAATGCGTCCCGTTCTTGCCACGCTCGGACTGCTGGAAACAGAACCCGACGACTTCACGCCGGAATCCGGATTTACCAGCCTGTTCAATGGCCATGACCTGACAGGCTGGCGTTTCCGAGTGACTCCGGAAAACGCCCGCGTGGGAGCTCGTCGCTGGATGGAGAGAAATCCGGGCAAGGTTGTCTGGCCATTTGTCGACAAGGAAGAGGCGTTTGATGGCAAGACCAGAACTCCTGATGGACGTTACCGTGCCATCAACGGACGGCTGGTCGTGGCAACTCCTGCAGAAGGCCGGCGAATTCAGCAGCTCTGGACCACAGCAGAATTCGGTGATGACTTCACACTCCGACTGGAATTCCGAGCAACACCGAACGCCGACAGCGGTGTTTTTCTTCGTGACCCACAGCTGCAGTGCCGCGACTTCCCGCTGGCCGGACCATGGAAGGATCTGCAGAAATTCCGCTCCGGCGACTGGAATCAGATGGAAGTCGTTGTTCGTGGCGGAGAAGCTCGCTGCACCTGCAATGGTGAAGTCCTTGAAGAAGCCATGAAACTTCCCGAAAGCGGCCCGATTGGACTGGAAGGAGACCGCGGGCAGATGGAATACCGTCGCATTCGGATTCGCATCGACAAGGCAGTGGCACAATGAAGTGC
Source organism: Planctomycetaceae bacterium (assembly GCA_023262145.1). Taxonomy (GTDB): domain Bacteria; phylum Planctomycetota; class Planctomycetia; order Planctomycetales; family Planctomycetaceae; genus SXXK01. Next base: position 703 of record JALRDR010000502.1, read on the forward strand.
TGCAGCTGACAAGCCGCAAATCGAACAAATGTTCACCTCCAGCGGGAAATTTGGAATTCATCCGAATTTCCCGCTATTCTCTCACCCTCAAAACACCCCATACGAAAGAATATGCGACAGCGGTGGAACAGGATGGGACGGCTGTGAAGATTTGCCGGACTATGCGGTTACAGGACCAGCCGGACAGGATCTGTCCGAAGTTCTCGCCTCGGATGATGCAATGCGATCAGAGACATACAAACGCCTTCGCATGGTTGCCGGACTGAGCAACGTCAATCTTCCCCAGCGGCCGCTGCCAACCGGCTTTCGATGGCAGTCCTGGCGCCCGCTGCTGGTATCGCGGCATGCTCAGGTCAAATGGCATGCATTCCGTGATGATCTGGATGGTCGCGTTTTTTCCTGCCTCAGCCGCGCTGAAGGATGCCTCTCCCTGGTTCGCGAAATCGCTTCGCAGCGATCCTTCTGCCCGCAGGCTACCTGGCTGGTTGTCTATCAGCCCGAACACAACTGGCCACCAGCCGATGTCGGTACGATTCAGGGAATCATCCGCAGCGGAGGTCGCGGGGCCATTCAGAATGTCGGCGTTGTCCCGGGACACCGCAGCCTCGGGCTCGGCCGTGCACTTGTCGTCCAGGCTATGCTGGGATTTCAGCAGTGCGGCATGAACGAAGTCTCTCTGGAAGTAACGGCCCAGAACATTCCGGCTGTGCGACTGTACCAGTCTCTGGGCTTCAGAATTGATCAGACACTCTATCGCGTAGCAGAAACAGGCGAACCAATGACCGAAGCAGAATACGCTCAGCTGGACGACAGCAGAAAAACCTCCGATCTGCCCTGAAGACCGATCTGCCCTGAAGACTGCCACGTCAGCGTTCTCACCTGACTCGCGCCCTGAACTCAACCGGAACTTCCGACGCCTGCACCCGACGGCAGCAGACGCAACTGTCAGCGGCCCGCCAACAGTGGCCCGGGTTCACTCTGAGTCACGCAGCTTTGGACTGACCAGCTGCTGCCCAGTAACC
>JALRDR010000235.1 GCA_023262145.1 Planctomycetaceae bacterium
GCATCAACCCCGAGTAATCCTTGCCAGTACATCACAATATCGTCGGGAATTGCTGTCTCGAATTCTCTTTTCATTTGAAACGGAGGATCCCGCTGTGGACGAAGGTCCGCATCAGGAATCCATTCGTGATCCGGCCCGACTGGCATGTACTCTGGCTCGACTCAAGGCTGAGGCAGTCGCCGATCGTCATCCGGACGCCGTGGTCGTCGGTTCAGATCAGGTGGCACACCTTGGCGATCGTATTCTGGGCAAACCCGGCAACCCGGCGAACGCCTGCAGTCAGCTCACCGTGATGAATGGACAGACGCACCAGTTGTTCACGGCCGTCTGTGTCATTGCACCCGACAGAACGGTGGAATTCAGCAACACCACGCGTCTGACAATGCGGCACCTGACTGTTGAACAGATCCGGCGTTACGTTGAACACGACCAGCCTGTTCACTGTGCCGGAAGCTACATGATTGAAGCCGCAGGAATCGCTCTGTTCAGTGCCATTGAAACGAGTGATTTTACGGCAATCACAGGGCTTCCCCTGATTCAGCTCAGCACTACACTGCTGGATCTTCGCGTGAAACTGCTGTGAAGGCCAGAGCAGTCTCCGGGACATCCCATTCATTGCAGCCCTCTCAACCACATTGTGATTTCCTCCCTTCCCGGTGCTCCTCGACCGCGAATTCGATTCTCTGACCAAAAACTGCTATTTTTTCTCGTCTGCTGAGAGCAGTCGGTCGTAGTACCCTCTGACGAGCCCGTTGCCTCCGCAATCGATCGGTCGGCATCTCAGTGTCAGCAACTCCCCCCGCTCAACGGAAACAGAACCACCATGTCGTTGCTGCTGCAGCACATCCGTAAAGCCTATCGCCAGCCGGAAGGAGACCTGCTCCCGGTACTGGGCATCGAACACTTTGAACTGGCCCGCGGTGAACAGGCGGTTTTGCTGGGATCCAGCGGAGGCGGCAAGACAACTCTGCTCAATACCATCTCTGGAATCCTCGTGCCCGATTCCGGCCGCGTTATTGTGGACGGCCGTGACATCGTGAGCATGCCGGAAGTCGTGCGGGACCGGTACCGAGCGTCCCGAATCGGCATCGTCTTCCAGACATTCAATCTGCTGCCCGCATTTACTGCGCTCGAAAACGTACTGCTGGGAATGACGTTCAGCGGCAGAGCAGTGGATCACGACTTTGCAAAGGAACTCCTGCAACGAGTCGGCCTTGGGCATCGCCTGCACCATCGCCCCTCCCGACTCTCTGTGGGTGAGCAGCAGCGAGTGGCCGTAGCCCGTTCCCTGGCCAACCGTCCGGTACTCCTGCTGGCCGACGAACCCACAGCCAACATCGATCCCGCAAATCAGGATCTGATTCTGAAACTGATTCGTGAAACCTGTCGTGATCACAAGGTTTCGCTGCTCATGGTCACCCACTCAATGGACGCTGCACAACAGTTTGACCGCATCGAACGACTGCACGAATTCAATCAGCCGGAACTCTGCCAGACAGGAGCCGTCCGATGAATCTGCTCCTGATTGCCTGGAAAAATCTGCTCCAGCGCCGACTCGCCTCGTCCCTGACCGCTCTCAGCATTGGTCTCGGAGTCATGCTGATGGTGCTTGTCCTGGTCATTTCCGGCGCCGTTGAAACAGCGTTCACACAGCGCAGCATTGGCTATGATCTGATCGTCGGCCCCAAAGGCAGTGACCTGCAACTGGTACTCAGTGCCGTCTATCGGATCCAGCCACCAATTGAAAATCTCCCGGCCATGTATCTCGATGAACTGCGTAACGATCGTCGTGTGGTCACCGCGGTCCCGCTGGCTTTCGGAGATGTTACCGAGGATGGCAGCTTCCCGATCGTCGGTACCACCGATGAATACTTTCAGAACGAGTATCTCCCGGGACAGAAATTTTCCTTTCAGTCCGGCGGCCAGCGGATGGTAAAGCTGTTTGACGCCATCATCGGTGCCGATGTGGCTCGCCAGAATGGCTGGAACACAGATGACAGGTTCTCCATCCTGCATGGTGGCGCGGAGGGCAGCAAGCACGATGAAAAATTCACTGTAGTCGCCGTACTGGCTCCAACCGGAACAGCCAACGACCGCACCGTGTTCCTGAACCTCGATGGCTTCTATGCGATTGACGGACACGAAAAGCCCGTCGAAGAAATCGAAAAACGCCTCCGCGATTTCTATGCCGCCGATGCCGATCGCCTGCAGCAGGCCCTGACTGAACTGGACGATTACAGACAACAACTGCAGGTGGAAGAACAGACGGGTACCCCCGCTGTTGCCCCGCGTGCCATGCAGGAAGTCACCGCAGTGCTCGTTCGGACCCGACCTGCAACTCCCTTCGATGCCATCAGCCTCTCAGCTGACCTGCAGAAAGGATTTCAGGCGATGGCGGTCAACCCCATCCGCCCCATCCAGCGACTCATGACCAACGTCATCGGTAATGTGCAGAAAGCACTGATGGTGATGACCGGACTGATCATTCTGGTGTCCGGGGTGAGTATTTTTGTGAGCATCTATAACTCCATGTCCGACCGCCGCCGCGAGATTGCCATCATGAGGGCATTGGGCGCCGGCAGACATCATGTCTTTGGAATCATCCTCGCCGAATCCGCCTTACTTTGCACCGGCGGTGCCGTCCTGGGCTGGCTCACCGGACATGGTCTGGCCGTGGCAGCAGCTCCCTGGCTGATTCGACGAACCGGGCTGTTGATCAGTCCGTGGAACATTTCTCCGTGGGAATTTACGCTGTTTCCCGCACTCGCAGCCCTGGGTATCCTTGTCGGTTTTCTCCCGGCACTGACGGCTTATCGCACCAATGTTGCAGATGCACTCAGCCAGTAATTCAGGGACAACCAGCAGCCTGAACGCTCCACGAAAGTAAGTTGCGATGCCGGACCTCGCAGACCCGGAACAGGGCAGGTTACTCCGACTGGCACTCTCGCTTGCAGGTCTGCTGTTCTTCAGCATCCTCGAAACGCGCAGTGGCAACAGAAATTCCCGGCATCCGGCAGCCCCCGCCGGCCATGCAACCCGCAATCTGGCACTTGCACTCTGCAGCTTCCTGCTGGTGATTCTCCCCTGCAGCGGGCTGATTCTGGCCGCCGCTGAGCATTCTCAGACGGCAGCCACCGGATTATTGCGTCTCGCACCCGCCACCTGGCAGTTTCCACTGGGCCTGATGCTGCTCGATCTCTGGACTTGGTCATGGCACTGGTGCTGCCATCGCATCCCCATCCTGTGGAGATTTCATCAGGTGCACCATGGTGATCCCGCGATGGATGTCACGACCGCTTACCGTTTCCATCCCGGTGAGATTCTGCTCTCAACACTGCTGCGCATCCCCCTCATCATTCTGCTCGCAATACCACTCCCGACCTTGCTGCTGTACGAATCGATTCTGCTGGCAAGTTCACAGTTTCAGCACTCAGGGCTGCGTTGCGGCAAGTGGGAACCGCTGCTGGGGCTGCTTCTGGTGACCCCCGGTCTGCATCGCGTTCATCACGCCAGAAACCCAGCCCGTACCAATTCCAACTTCGCTTCCGTGCTCTCTGTCTGGGATCGAGTCTTCGGTACATGGCGTCCCGCGGAACTGCAGCTCAGATCCGGTCTGCCACAGCTGGATGATGCGACTTTGCAGTCACTTTCAGGGCTCCTGCGAACCCCGTTTGTTGTGGGTCCCGCCGCCGGCACTCTACCTGCCGCAGATTCTGCGACAGCCGCAGATCCTTCCGCTGCAGGGACGAAAACACAGCTTCCGACAGACCGCTGATATTCCAGCAGCAACGTTCATACCTCCCGATTGACCGTGACCCCCAGCATCTGACCTTCAAACATCAGCTCTCCACCCACCCAGCCCTGAAACTGGAACGTCGCCAGTTTTCGAGCCATCACGCGGGTCACTCGAGCCACCAGGTCGAGACGCGATCCCGGGAAAATCGGCTTGCGAAAACGGACGTTGTCCATCCCGCCGAAACCCAGGTAGTCGCCACCGATCAGATCGAATTTTCGAGCGTAGAAGCCGCCCAACTGGGCAGCTGCCTCGCACTGCACCACTCCGGGCATCAAAGCAAATCCCGGCATGTGCCCGCGAATCCAGAACTCTTCATCGCCAAGCTGCTTATAGCCGACAATCAGGTGTTCGTCACGATTCACATGGACAATGGCGGTCAGCTGTTCCATCTCAAACCGTTGCGGATTGACCTGACGAATGTCTTCGATTCCGTACAGCGGTGAGGAAAAATCCAGCGTGCTCAGGTCATAGAGCGGAGCCGTGGCCATTGAGCAGTATCTCCCGACGTTTCAGTTCCTGATTTCCGGCGAGTTCCGGCCGGTATCAGCTGCAGCACTCCAGTCTGCCGCAGCAATACGAATTGCAGTACTCCTGCAGGCTGTTGGCAAGTCTTACAGTAGACTGAACTTATGGTTTTTCAAAGACTGGGCAGAACCAGCGTGAAGGAGAACCTTCCGGCGATCGCAGCGAATCCCGCGGCGGCCCTGAGGGTACTTTCTGCCAGCCTTCAGTCAGCATTATCGCCGGGATTACGATATTCCTGCAAGACAGCCTGCATTCTTCCCCGCAGTCGTTCCGGTACCAGGGCAATTGCACGCTGCTGAGTCTCAACCGCCAGCTCATGCTCGCCGCGACAGAAGTGCACGCGTGCAAGAGTGTCCAGCAGGTCCGGGTCCTGTCCCCGTGTGAGTTCCACAGCCTTCGCTGCAGCCTGCAAAGCCGTCGCAAGATCTCGCCCCGGATCATCCGTCGCCGTGGCCAGCAGCCAGGCCAGCTGATTCAGCAACACGGCCTCATTCTGCCATTCCGCAAGCATCAGCCTCGCCGTCTTCGCCGTAGCAGCAGTTTCCCCGGCACGCAGCAGCACTTCGAGGTACAGCATGGCCACCGCGCTGTCATGCCCACGCAACTCAAACAGGCGACCAGCTTCCGCAAGTGCCGTTTGCGGGCCGGTGCTGCGACACCTGGCCATGATCTGACGCTCCAGACGAAATACGTCCAGGGCGTCGCCTTCCTTCCAGGTACCGGAAATCATCTCCTGCAATGGCAGATC